>NZ_JBHUMZ010000046.1:0-37112 GCF_042685285.1 Piscibacillus salipiscarius
TAAAAGTAGTTTGATTGGCTTAAATAGTTAAATCGTTTTTGACTCGCCAATCCGAGTAAAAAACGTGAATTGACTACAGGCTATTTTGTTTAGTTTTCAAGGTTCGAATTAAATGGTGGGCCTGAGTGGACTTGAACCACCGACCTCACGCTTATCAGGCGTGCGCTCTAACCAGCTGAGCTACAGGCCCATTTAATGGAGCGGGTGATGGGAATCGAACCCACGACATCAGCTTGGAAGGCTGAGGTTTTACCACTAAACTACACCCGCATTTGATTTTTAAATCAAAACTATTAAAATGAAGCGCAATAAATATAATATACTTTATTGAATAAAATTTCAACCCTAAATTTTATGGAAATTATTAGAGTTGCTAACGCGCCCGAGAGGAGTCGAACCCCTAACCTTCTGATCCGTAGTCAGACGCTCTATCCAATTGAGCTACGGGCGCCAATGGCGACAAGTTATATCATATCAAATCCACGAAGGAAATGCAATAACTTATTAATCTAATTATGCGGCCGAGAGGATTTGAACCTCCACGGGGTTGCCCCCACTAGGCCCTCAACCTAGCGCGTCTGCCGTTCCGCCACGACCGCAAGTGGTGAGCCATGGAGGATTCGAACCTCCGACCCTCTGATTAAAAGTCAGATGCTCTACCGACTGAGCTAATGGCTCCTAATAATAAATCACCATAATATTGTAACTACCTTTATTTTTAAGCAATAAAAAAAGACGTTTTGATCGTCTTATTTAACAAGAACGAATCTTTTATTTTAAAAATAAATGGCTGGGCCAGCTGGATTCGAACCAGCGCATGACGGTACCAAAAACCGTTGCCTTACCGCTTGGCTATGGCCCAACATAATGGCGGTCCGGACGGGACTCGAACCCGCGACCTCCTGCGTGACAGGCAGGCATTCTAACCAACTGAACTACCGGACCTAACAACTGCTATTAAAATATTAAAAGTGACCCGTACGGGATTCGAACCCGTGTTACCGCCGTGAAAGGGCGGTGTCTTAACCACTTGACCAACGGGCCATTATTCAATGGCGGAGAAGGAGGGATTCGAACCCTCGCGCCGCTCACGCGACCTACTCCCTTAGCAGGGGAGCCCCTTCGGCCACTTGGGTACTTCTCCATGGCTCCAGCGGCAGGATTCGAACCTGCGACCGATCGGTTAACAGCCGATTGCTCTACCACTGAGCTACGCTGGAATATTAGATAAGTTTTTGGTGTCTGATTAACTAGCGACGTTAGATATCATACAACATCTTTAAAGGCCTGTCAATCAGTTATGAAAACTTTTATAAATTATTTTTGATTGTCCAAATGCATGAATTAATGACTGCGAAATAAAATTTATCATGAAATGAATGATTTAGTCAATAACTCTATTGAAATTTAATTAATTAATTTTAATTGCCCCTTACACTTTCCACATCTATAACGATTTAAATTAATCCTTCTTTTTCGTTTGTATGTCATATTGCAATTAACGCACTTATAGATAATATTTCGCTTTTCAGCTTCAGACGGGAGTACCTGACAAAACCGAGGTGCATTCACTTTTTGTAGTAATGCTCTAAAGTATTTACTTCGATGATGATAAGGGTGCCCTTCAACATGAGGATGATAATGACATAGCTCATGCTTAATGATGCCAAATAATTCTTCTTCGCCTAATTCAGTTAAATATTTAGGATTAATTTCTATTGTACGTTTAGATGGTATGTACCTTCCTCCAGTCGTTCGAAGCCTTTTATTAAAACAGGCATGTCCTACAAATGGTTTATCAAAATATTTTATAGAAGTATATTCGACTAACTTTTGAAGTTCCTGTTGTTCCACAATGGCTCCTCCTAGATTAAATAAAATGTATACCTAACGTGTAATAAAGTTTCTACACGTTAGGTATACGAATGGAATGATTTGCATGAGCAAATTCACTTTTCATGCATATACTAAATTAAAATATTACTAAAAAGGTGATTGCTATGCCTAAATGGTTTAAAAGACAGATGTTGAATGCATATGCTAATAAAGATGTTCGCCAAATTAGGCTATTAAATCAATGTTGGTTTTTCTACCACAGTAAAAATTTAGATGCAACACAGGAAAATTAACTTTGTACCATCGTTAAAGCAATTCTCTCTCTCTTTAAGTCCACTTCCTCAACCCATACTGTCACAATATCCCCAACGGATACAATATCTAATGGATTGTTGACAAATCGATTTGATAACTTTGAGATGTGAACAAGCCCATCCTGTTTTACGCCCACATCAACAAATGCACCGAAATCTACCACATTTCGAACGGTTCCTTGCAGTTCCATGCCTTGTTGTAAGTCATCCATAGACATAACATTTGTTTTTAATAATGGTTTAGGTAGTTCATCACGCGGGTCGCGATTTGGCTTTTTCAAGTCTGCGATAATATCGTCTAATGTTAATCTTCCAACATCTAAGTCATCAGAAAGCTTCTCTAGATCTTGTTGATTTAAACGATTGATTAATTCTTCAGTACCAATGTCTTCTGTCGATAAACCTAATTGTTCTAAAAGTTTCTTCGTTATATCGTAACTCTCTGGGTGGATAGATGTTCGGTCAAGTGGTTCTTCTCCCTCTAACACACGCAAAAATCCAATAGCTTGTTCATATGTTTTAGCACCTAATCTCGGCACTTTTTTAATTTGCTTTCTGTTTGTCAACTTTCCATTTTCATCACGGTATTTAACAATGTTGTTCGCAACTGTTTTGTTCAGGCCAGAAATGTATTGTAATAGTGAAGCAGATGCGGTATTGACGTTAACACCAACTTGGTTAACGGCCGTTTCAACCACAAACTGTAATGATTCACTTAATTTCTTTTGGCTAACATCGTGCTGATACTGACCGACGCCAATTGATTTTGGATCAATTTTAACTAATTCACTTAGAGGATCCTGGACACGTCTCGCGATTGAGACTGCACTACGTTCTTCAACCTGCAGATTAGGAAACTCTTCTCTTGCTAGTTTAGAAGCTGAATAAACACTTGCACCTGCTTCATTAACGATTAAATAGGCTACATCAAGATTGTGCTTTTGAATTAACTCTGCAATAAACTGTTCCGTTTCTCTTGATGCTGTTCCGTTTCCAATAGCAATTAGCTCAACAGGATAGTTGTTTAATAGTTGTAGCACCTTTTTTTCCGCCCCTGCTACATCTTTTCTAGGTGCAGTTGGGTAGATCACATCAACCTCTTTCATATGACCTGTCTCATCAATAACAGCTAGTTTACAGCCTGTTCGGTAGGCAGGGTCTACTCCAAGAATTGTTTTGCCTTTTAGCGGAGGTTGTAATAATAGCTGTCTTAAGTTCTTAGAGAAAATGTCTATGGCATGATCTTCAGCTTCTTCTGTTAATGACGATCTAATTTCACGTTCTATTGAAGGTTGAATCAGACGTTTATAACTATCGTCGGCGGCTTCTTTTAAAAATAAAGTTTCTTCGAGGTCTTGACGTTGTATGACCGATTTGTTTAAGTAGTCTAATATTTGATCTACTGGCGGTTCAATAATCACCTTTAAAACTTTCTCTTTTTCACCACGATTGACGGCTAATACACGGTGATGAGCCATCTTGCTTACAGGTTCGCTGTAATCATAATACATCTGATAAATTTGTTTTTCATCTTCAGCATTCTTTTTAATTTCAGTTTTAACTAACCCTTTTTTATATGTGACAGAGCGGATCTTCTCACGGTATGCAGCTTCATCTGAGATCCATTCTGCAATTATATCTTTTGCCCCTGAAAGTACGTCCTGAATGTCAGTTAAATCATGTTCCTCATTCAGATACTTTTGCGCTTCTTCTGACAAATTTAACCCTTGTTGTTTCCAAATGTCTAAAGCTAAAGGCTCTAACCCTTTTTCTTTAGCTATAGTAGCGCGTGTTCGCCTTTTTTGTTTATATGGGCGGTATAGATCTTCGACTCTTTGTAATTTTGTTGCATGTAGAATATTTTGTTTTAATTCATCGGTTAACTTACCTTGTTCATCAATTAAACGAATGACTTCATCTTTACGTGTTTGTAATTGTAATTGGTAATCGTACGTCTCTTTGATGGATTGAATCTCTGTTTCATCAAGCCCTTTTGTTTGTTCTTTTCTGTAACGGGCGATAAATGGAATCGTATTTCCTTCATCGATTAATTCGATCACTTTTGCAACAATTGAGTTTGTTTTGTTAACTTCATTGGCTACAAAGTGAATTAAATCTTTATGTATTTCTGACAAACGACTTCCTCCTCACTTAAATCATACGTCCTTATTGTACCAAACCAATTTAAAAAGCTCTAATACCTATTAATAATTATAGATATTAGAGCTTCACCCTTTATATCTCATGGCAATTAATGTTGTATCATCTTCCATGGATAATTTCTGTTGTAGTGTATACCATTCAATTGTCCTAGACATAGATTTATGCTTATAAAATTCATTTGTTAATTGTCTTTCATTAACACCATCTGAAAACATAAAAAACACTGCATTATGAGTTAATTCACCGCTATGCACTTTAGAATTAATCGGGATTCCGGAAAGATATCCTGATACAGGAATATTTCGTTTCTTCTTACCTTCTGTAACGATAATAATTCCAATGTTACCGAACGATACATAGGAATAAGTCTGTTGCTTATAATCAACTTTCAGCAGGCCAATGACACACCCGCGCAATTCATTATTAAAGAACACTTCGTTACATTTAGTTAATAAATCATCAAGAGAATCATGAGGATTTTCTTTAACTATATTAATTACCGCACTTGAAGATTTTCTAGCTAACTCACCACTTCCTAATCCATCAGCTAAAACGGCAATAAAAAAGTCGTCAAATTCTACATAATAGTAGCTGTCTCCAGAATAATAATTACCTTTTTTTGCTTTATCAAATGTGGCAATTTCCATTTGGTTGTGTTCTTCAATCAAAACAATGCCTCCATGTCTTCTTCTGAAATCGATTCTCTAAGCTTACGAAGTGCTCGGCGCTGTAATCTAGATACATGCATTTGTGATAAGCCAAGCTTTTCCCCAGTTTCTTTTTGGCTTAAGTTCTCAAAGAATGTGCATTGTAAGATACTTTGTTCTCGTTCATTTAATAAAGGCATTAATTTATCAATTAACATTTTGTAATCTGTTTGTTCAAAGCCATCATCTTGTTGTCCTACTAAATCCAAAATGGTAACTGTACTACCATCTGCGTCCGCTTCGATGCTTCGGTCAGCTGATAGCGCATTATAGCTTTGGCCCATTTCCATAGCTTCTAATACTTCTTCTTGTGATACGTCTAAATAATCCGCAATTTGTTCAACAGATGGAGAGTACTGATTTTCAGTTGTTAACTCTTCAACGGCTTTTTTAATCTTAGGGCCTAGCTCTTTAATCCTTCTAGGTACATGGACACTCCACGTTTTGTCGCGAATGTACCTTTTAATTTCACCGATGATCGTAGGAATAGCAAATGATTCAAATGATTTACCAAAAGAATCATCATAACGATTAACTGCAGCGATTAACCCTACCATACCCACTTGAACTAAATCTTCATGAATCGTGGAATTTTTAGAGTATTTTTTCGCTATTGAATGGACCAAGTTCTCATATTTTAAGACGATTTTTTCTTGAATTGCTTCATCACCTGGCTGTTCACGTAATTGATCAATTAGTGCATAAATTTCGTCTTCATTATTGTGTAGTTGAGATTTGGTCGTCATTTTGCCCCACCTCATTTTCCTGCAAATACTTAGTCATGACAACAATCACACCATGATTATTATTGATTTCGACTTTATCCATCAGGGCATCAATCAGGAAAAGACCAAAACCTCCTTCTTTCAAATTATCAATCGGCATACCTTGCTCATATGGTCCAATGTCTTCTTTAACTTTTTCTAAATCAAAACTATCGCCATAGTCTGCCACCATGACTTCTAACTTATCTTCATATAAAGCAAAGCCAATCGTTACTTCGCCTTGGTCATCTTCAAAATATGCGTGTTTTACAGCATTTGTAATCGCTTCTGATACTGCTACTTTCAAATCCTCAATTTCTTCATAAGAAAAACCCATTCGGTTCGCAACACCAGAAATTGTTAATCTTAATACCCCAACGTACTCTGACTTCGCAGGCAACTTCATTTCTACAAAATCAAATGGTTTAGTCATTACATACCACCTCTAATTGTGTTTTCAATCTTCATCACATCATTCAGGCCTGTAATATTAAAGAGGCGATATACATTTTCTTGTAAATTAACTAAAGTAAATGAGCTGTTAACCTCATTAGCTGTTTTTAATCCACTAATAAATACACCTAGGCCTGTACTATCCATATAGTTAACTTTTTCTAAATCGACTTGAACGTCTGCGTTTTCTTCTCTTAAAAGTCCTAATAATTTTTCTTTTAATTGCGGGGCAGTATAAGCATCGATTTCCCCCGCTAACTTAAGCACTGTGACTTGACCTTCTTTAAAGTCTTCAATGTGTAAGTTCATAATTAATCTCCCCCAATCGAATAAACTATACATTGTTTACCCGTCTATAATTATCTTAAACACAAATTAAGAATTTCTTTTTAAAACAATTAAAGTGAAGTCATCGCGAAGTTTAAAATCTTGAAGGCGTTCAAGGTATTTGTATACATGATCAACAATTTGTTGAGCTGGCAAATTTCTATGTTCTTTAATTACTTCAAGTACTTCCTCACGCTCAATGAACCTGTCACCATCTCTACATTCAGTTACCCCATCAGTTAATAAAACAATTAAATCATCTTCATTAATTTCATCAACATACTGATTGTATTTAACTTCCTTCTTAACACCTAAGAGTAACCCTTTAGCATCTATCTCTTCAAACTCACCTTGATCGGCACGGTAAATAAACCCGGGTTCATGACCAGCAGTTGCATAATAGAATTCATTACTATGAATGTCATACAATGCATAAAACATGGTCACAAACATACCTGATTCCACATTACGCTCCACTACACGGTTTAATAGTTCTAAAATGATCTTAGGGTACATTCTATTCTCAGGGAAACTTTCCATTGCGTATTTAATCATCGACATGAAAAACGCAGCAGGAATCCCTTTACCAATTACATCAGCAATCGCAACGCCGATATTACCTTCATCATCCTGAACAAAATGGTAATAGTCACCATTCATTAATTTAGCAGGTATTGAGGTAACCCCAATATCTAAACCATTAACCTTTGGTACCTTCGTGCTAAGTAATGTATTCTGCATGTTCGCAGCTACTTCAATCTCAGCTTTTAATTCTAACTGCTTCGCTCGTAAGTCATGATATTCTTTATAAGCTAATGCATAGCTTGTCATTGTTTGAATTAAAAACTCAAAAGAATCTTTAATATTCTCATCCAAATCAGGTGAGATGTCTAATAATGCTTTATAATGCTGTTCAATTATTTCATCTGGCGAAACATCTTGCTTAATTCCTTTACTTAATTGTTCAGCTTGATATAAAACTAATTCGTCTTTCGTTTCTAAATACTGCTTGAGCAAATCTTGATACTCTTTAATATCTATCTTTGCTGAGCTCAAGCCCATCACCTCTCTTATCTCAACCACTTAACAATTGTTACGGTCGTTCCATTTTCATCTGATACGATATCAAATTCATCCATCAGACGTTTAACGCCTGGCAAACCAGCACCTAACCCTCCAGAAGTTGAATATCCATCTTCCATTACTTTACTAAGGTTTTCTATTCCAGGACCTTGATCAGAGGCCGTAATTTTTATTCCAACTGGAGTGGAGCCTTGTACTTCTTCAAAAGAAACTTCACCACTGCCAGCATATAAGTAAATATTCCGCGCTAGCTCTGAAATAGCTGTCGCAATTCGTGCCTGGTCTACAGAGCCAAATCCTAAATCTCTAGCCAAATTGCGGCCATTTTGCCTAGCTCCTACAATGTCCCACTCTTTCTTAATTGGCACAGTCGTTAAGGCCCCTTTCATCACTTGTCCTCCAATTCTTGTTTCAGCTTAACCAATCCTTGTTCTAAATCTAAGGCTGTTTGGACATTTTGAAGATGGATACCTAAATCAATTAATGTCATAGAAACAGCTGGCTGAATTCCTGTAAATACAACTTTTGCTCCCATCAATTCTGCCATCGACACTACATCGCCGAGTACTTTAGCAATAAAAGAATCAATGATTTCGACTGAAGTCAAATCGACTACTACACCTGTAGCGCCTGTTTCGTGTATTTTTCCTAATAAATCTTCTTGAAATTGCATCGCCGTCTGGTCATCTAATTCAATTTGAACGGAAACTAATAAATAATCTTGTAATTTTAAAATTGGGATTCTCACTTAACTCACTCCTTTTCAATCGACTGGATAATATCATCAATTACTTTTTCGTCTTGTTCTCCAGTTGTCTCGATCTTGCGGTTTGTCATTTCAAGTGCTTTTTCAAAACCACGCTTTAAAGAGCTTTTTGTCGGGAATTTACTTAAGTCAATTCCAAGGTTAACGATCGTTTGGGCAATTTCGGGTCTGATTCCTACTAAGATACATGTTGCACCAATTAACCTTACCGCTTCTGCTGCTTGAATAATGTGATGCGCGACCATTGTATCTACAACAGGAACACCCGTAATATCTATTAATACAACATCTGCACGATGCTTAATCACACCGTCTAATAAATTCTCCATAATCAACTTGGCACGATCTGTATCAATCGTACCGACAAGCGGCATAATAGTTACTCCGTCTAATACAGGAATTAAAGGTGCAGATAATTCTTGTAAGGCCACTTTTTGAAGAGAAATGATACTTGTCCAATTTGAAGAATAAGCATCAATTAGTTTGTTCTTTATTGGATCAACCCAGTTGTTAACATCATCAACAATCTCTAAGAATTCATCTTGATTCTGAGTCTCAGATTGATTAATAAGTGTTCTGATGCAAACACTTCTAAAAGCCTGCATACCTTCTGTTAAATAACCTAATGGCCAACCTAAATTCACAATTCGTTCAGTAAATTGTTCGATAGAATCCTGTGAGTGGCCATCCTTTAACTTTGCAAAAATTAAGTTAACAAATTCACGGTTAACCTGCTCAATCATGTCGTCTGAAATTGTTGATTTATATTCTTTTAACTTACTATCTTCTAAACTATCCATCCATTTACGAATAATATCATCGCTATTTGCGAGCAGAATTTCTTGATATTCTGGGTTCATGTTTTTATCCCTCCAAAAAAACGTATATATATACAAATTTAACACTAATCGAAGATTTTCGCCATATTTTTCAGAAATAAGGCTTTTCTTGTTATTAGAATTTAATATAATTAGCTACACAACGAAAAGTTTATTTGGTAAGATGAAATGTTTTTATATTTTGGACCAACTAACTTAATTAATCCATTTACTTAGAAACATAAAAAACACCTAGCATTTTATATCACTAGGTGTTTATAAATCCATCAAACCTAAACTAATTTGTAAAGCTTCATCTACTTGTTTCATTAAATGTTCGTCTAATGATGTAATTTTGTCAGTTAATCGTTGTTTGTCGATCGTACGTATTTGTTCTAATAACACTACTGAGTCTCTTTCAAACTTATATTTCTTTGAATCAATCTCAACGTGTGTAGGCAGCTTGGCTTTTTGAATTTGAGCTGTAATCGCTGCTACGATCACTGTCGGACTGAACCTATTTCCTATATTATTTTGTATAATGAGAACTGGGCGAACACCGCCTTGTTCTGATCCGACCACTGGCGTCAAATCAGCATAATAGACGTCGCCACGTTTTACGTACAAATTAATTACACCCCACTCACTAAGCGCTCAAGAGTGGTTTCAGCCTCCTCTTCGGCTTCAAATGCTTCAGATGCAATCCCTAAGTTGATATTTTTCATTTCGACATAACCACGGCGCATCTTATCTTGAATCTTTCGTTTCTTTTCTTCCTGGACATAAGTGTTAATGGCTTGAAGTATTAAGGCTTCACGATCTAATTCATCATGATTTTCCACTAAGTCATCACACTCATTAATTAAAGACTCAGGTAGCTTTACGACGATTTCTTTCGAAGTTTCAGACATTCCTTACACCCCCAGGTTAATTCGCACAGCAAAATCTATTGTTTATCATAGCACTCTTCCCCATGTTTCGTAAAGAAAAAACAGAAAAAAAGTCGGTTATAAAAGAATTTTGAGTAAAAATTAATGAATACCTCAAAAAAGATTATCTATTTTTATAAAACCTTGGTATTCTTTCACCTAATATGCAGGGTATCTCATAGTTAATCGTCTCAAGATGTTTTGCAGCATCATCCATGGTGACTAAACTACCTTGATTTTCTCCTATTAAGGTCACAATTTCCCCTACATTATAAGGTTGGTCTAGTTTTACCATGCACTGATCCATACAAATTCTACCGACTATTGGGTACCTTTTACCGTCAATAAGTACTTGGAAGTTTTGAAGTTTACGAATCCATCCATCTCCATATCCTATTGGGATAGTACCAATCCACTCATCCTGACTTGCCCTATAAGTAGCTCCGTAACTTATAGCATCACCTTTGTGAATCTTTTTGACATGAATGAGCTTTGAATATAATGAAAATGCTGGTTTAAGATGTATAGGCTCTACTTCTTTTACATGTTCTGATGGGTAGAGTCCATATAGACTAATACCAAAACGCACACCATCAAACATATCGTCAGGAAACCTCATCGATGCAGCTGAATTGCCGATGTGAATAGTTAATGAGTCAGGAAGATATGACCTTACTTGTTTTAACCATTGCTTGAACGCTCCCATTTGTTGATAGTAATATTTAAGGTCTGGTTCATCAGCCGTTGCAAAATGAGTGAACACTCCCGTTATATTAACATGAGTTTGTTCACATGCCTCAATAACATCATATGCTTCTTCTACACTTCTTATACCTATACGCCCCATACCTGTGTCGACTTTAAGATGAACAGATAATGTTTGACCCTTTAAAAGTCTTGCAGCCTGCTCAATCCATTCTGTTTGAAAGACTGTTAGAACTATATCATGTTCAGCTGCTAACTTAGCATATTCAGGGCTCGTCCAACCCATCACAAGAATAGGAACATCTTTGAAATGCTCGCGTAAACGCAACGCTTCATCTAATACCGCTACCGCTAAAGTTGTTGCTCCTGCTTCAAGTGCAGCCTGTGCTACCTCTAGTTCACCATGTCCATAAGCGTTCGCTTTAACCACGGCGAACACTTCTTTATCTTTAATATGCTTTTTCATCTCAATGACATTATGTCGAACGGCATCAAGATCCACTTCGACCCAAGTATCTCGATGATATCCAGCTTTATCCATACTATAACCTCTTCTGTTTATATAATATTTATTGTCATTATTATCTTAATAACCGTTGAGTGCTGTCAATAAGATTAAAGCTGGAAAAGCCTTCATAAACAAAAAATTACCCATAATAGGAGCCTATTACGGGTAATGAACTGACCACAACACTCTTTAATTTATTTCATCGCTTGACCTTGAACAGATTTCGCAACCTCAACCATCTCTTCAACAGTTAATGAATCACTAGCTAACACAAATCTCATACCGTCTTGTTGCCACTCAAGGGAATTATTCGTTAAATGACCCACTGTAAAACCTAAGTTCACCATTTCTCCTTCTGCATAAACCGGAACATCAACAGAAGTCGGATGTGAATTAGTGTACATTTCTTGTACTAATTTAAAGTGCTTGTCACCGTCATAAGTTAGAATCGATCGCTCACCATTGTCAGTTGATACAACTTTCTCGTTCGTAAATTCTACCCCTCCAGGTAAGTTCGTTGGATAATAGACCGCCATTGATTGTTCTTCTAACTCAGCTACAGTTGGAACACTAACCGTTCCTTCTGCTAAGTTTTGTTCTGTATCGAATTCACCCTCTTTAATTTCTGGGTTGAATTCAAATTCCGTGAAGTCTACTTTTACCATCGTTTCATTTTGAGAGTTTAAAACTCTTACATGAGCTGGTTCATATGTCTTCTTATGGAAGTAGATCTTCTGATAAGGTAATTGCTGGTTACCTTTATAATTCGTTTTCACAGTAAATTCATAGAAGTTTTCGGTACTCTTGAATTCACGATCAGCGTCATTTGCTATATCTGACACTAACGATGTGAATAAATATGGCTGACTATGATGTTTTGGCCAATCGTTTTGGAACTTGTAACTTTTGTTGATGGAAGGAGTTAATACAAAAACACCTTCGTCATTTCTTAAGATTACTTGGTTCCCTTTTTCATCTAATTCATTTTGAAGTACAACTTTGTAATAATCATCTTTCTGATGCCAAACTTGTACATCAAACTGTTGTGGTTCTTCTCCTGTTTCAATCACCATGTCAGCAGTAGCTTTAAAACTTTGCATCTCTTCTGCTTTTTTGTTAAGCGAATCCACAACATCTTCGGCCGTATTCTCTCCGCATGCTGCCAGTAGCCCCACCATAAACAAGAGAGTAATGAAGAGCACTAGTTTCCTTTTCATTCAGACAACTCCTTCGCCTCATAATCGTTACTCATTCTTTAGGAACAAGCGATCTATTCGTGTTGCGGTGACAATGTGCACATTGGATCATTTGTTACCCCGCAATACACTATATGAGACGACTTGTCTTAATATGCAGACTAGCTATAAGAGAAATTTATTTTTCTATAATGACTTGAGCAATTGCATAATCTTTGCTATGAGAAAGTGAAATATGAGCATTTTCATCTAAGGTTCCACCTTTAAATATCCGCGGCCTTCCATACTGATCTGGTAAGATTTCAATAGATTGAAACGATACTTCACTGCCTATACCTGTTCCAATTGCCTTACTAAAAGCTTCTTTTGCAGCAAACCGTCCAGCTATGTATTCAACTTTACGCTTAATATGGTCAAATTTGTTAAGCTGCTCTTTCTCCCTTTCTGTTAAGATTCTATTAATAAACTTGTCATTTTTATTCATGAGGCGCTCAATTCTATGTAATTCCACTAGGTCAATACCAGTCCCTGTAATCATGATTTCATCTCGCTTTCAAGAAATATAATTGAATATTTTACAAATCATTAGTATCCTAAAGAAAAGTGCTCATAACCGTATTTAAACGCATACATAAATTTAAGAAAGAGGCGACGCCAATGTTTTTTGTTCGCACTGAAAGTTTTAAGCAGTTTCTAAGGTTTTACCCTGTTGTATCCGTTATTGTCGCCATTAACTTGATTTTATATCTTTTTACTCGGATTATAACTTTACCTATTTTTGTAGACTTATGGACTTTAATGGTTGGTTTTAATCTTTACATACAAATGGGTGAGTATTGGCGATTGTTAACCCCAATTTTTCTTCACGGTAGTGTAATGCATGTCCTATTTAACAGTTTTAGTACCGTTTTATTTGGCCCCGCATTAGAACGGATGCTTGGTAAATTCAAGTTTATTTTAGCATACTTATTAACAGGCGTTTTAGCGAATGTGGCTTACTACTTTCTAGGTGACCTTATGGGATCTCATGTAGGTGCTTCTGGTGCCATTTACGGTCTATTTGGATTATACGCTTATATGATTTTTGCTAGACGTGATTTAATTGATTCACAGAGTACTCAAATCGTTGTTGTGTTTGTCATTATCGGGTTCTTAACATCATTCGGACCTGGGATCAATTACATCGCTCATATCTTCGGATTTATTACTGGTGTTGCGTTAGGTCCAGTTTTAATCGATAAAATAAAAAATGGTTATTTTGATGGCTGGTAATGGGACTGAGTATTATTTTAAATGCAAACATATAATTCTATGTTACTGAGGTGTTAGCGGAATGGAGCAAAAACAAATCACACCATATATTGCTATAACAATCGGAGTACTCGCAGTCTCTACATCTGCCATATTTGTTAGATTAGCAGATGCTCCTTCTTCTATTGTTGCATTATATCGTTTACTATTTGCAAGTTTATTAATGGTCCCGTTAGTGTTACTAAAATATCGGCATGAGCTCGTAAAGGTTTCATCAAGGGACTTACTGTTATCTACAGCTTCTGGGGTTTTTCTAGCACTACATTTCATCCTATGGTTCGAGTCATTAAACCACACATCAGTGGCTAGTTCAGTCGTACTCGTAACGACTCAACCAATTTGGGCCTTTTTAGGTGGCTATCTATTTTTTAAAGAACGATTTACAAGTGGAGCCGTAATCAGTTTGTTCATTGCACTTGTTGGAAGTGTCATAATAAGCTGGGGGGATTTCCAAATTAGCGGCATGGCACTATTCGGTAACTTTCTAGCTTTACTCGGGGCCATTGCAGTTACAGGCTATTTTCTATTTGGACAAACTGTTAGAAAGCGTTTATCTTTAATTCCATATACATTCATTGTTTACGGAATCAGCTCACTTACACTTGTTATTTACAATTTAGTTATACAAGAATCGTTTACAGGGTATACATCAGATACATGGCTATATTTCTTAGCCCTTGCGATTATCCCAACTTTTTTTGGTCATACACTTTTCAATTGGGCGATCAAATGGGTTAATGCCTCCACGATTACCATGGGGATTTTATTCGAACCTGTCGGAGCATCCATCTTAGCCTTTTTCATTCTTGATGAGCTCGTGACTTGGTCTCAATTTTTAGGTGGCGTCATAGTCATATTCGGTCTAATTCTATTTATATTTAGTACTACAAAGAAAAAGAAAGTAAAAGTATTAGACAAGTAGCATAATAAATTAGTAAAAGTATAAAAAGAGGTGAGGTCATGGATTTTCAATTAGTAGTAGATGGTGGTGCTGATTTAACTCAAGAAACGATTGAACGATTTAACATTAAAGTAGTCCCACTCAACATTCATTTTGACGATACAGAATACAAAGCTGGTGAAGACTTAGATATTGACACTTTTTATAGGAAAATGTCTGAATCAGAAGAGTTACCGAAGACATCAGCGTCCAGTCCCAATGATTTTTATCATGCTTTTAAAGAAGTAGATCAAGATGTTCCAATTTTAATGCTGGCTCTTACGAAGAATCTAAGCGCAACATATCAGAATGCTGTTTTAGGAAAAGAGATGCTACTCGATGAAGAAACAGAACGTAAAATTGAAATCATTAATACAAAAACCGCTTCAAGTGGCATTGCACTCCTCGTCAATGAAGTGATTAAACTTAAGATGAATCAAGTTGATTTTCACGATATAGCTGAAAAAATAAAAGTTTATGCTGAAAAAACAACGACTCTCTTTTCATTAAAAACGGTAGAAAACTTAATTAAAGGTGGGCGGTTAGATCGGATGAGAGGTGCGATCGCCAAAACTCTTAATATCAAACTTTTAATGAAAGCATCTGATGAAGGTACTATTGAAGTGACAGAAAAAGTTCGTGGTGAGAAAAAAGCATTACGGCGTCTTGTAGAACAAATTGGTGAGTATTCTAAATCATTAGAAGGTAAAACGATTGCAATGTCACACAGTAATTGTGAAGAGAAAGCTAGAAAGGTTTTGGCCTCAATTCGCGAAAAATACAATCCAGATGAAGAAATTTTAGTCGAAATGGGTCCATTAATCGCAACCCACGCTGGTGAGGGTGGACTCGTCATCTCATTTTTAGAAGATTAATCACTGATATAAGACAAAAGAGCTGGCCAATTGATTACAGGTCAGCTCTTTTATATGTTCCATAATAATCTTCGTAATGAGGTGCTGGTGAAAAAATAGCTAAGATCATAGCTGTTATTGGAAGGATTAAGATTAATAATAGAATCTCTTGATATCCACCAAACCATGCAAAGAAATAACCAAATGGGATAGGCCCCAAAGCTGATCCTACTACCATCGTCGACTGAGCAATACTTTTAATACTTCCTAAATGAGTTCGCCCAAAGTAATTAGGCCATACAATACTAAGTACAATTCGCTCAAAACCATGAGCAAATCCCCAAATGACGCCATAAATAATGGCCCCCGTAGCACTAGAAACAAAATAAAGTGTTCCAATAGCAACTACGTGTATGGCAAACATCCCTGATAACAAATAATTTACTTTGACCTTATCTGCTAGATATCCAGAAATAAACGTCACTGGAAAACCGATAATTGCCATTAATGACAGTACAAATGCTGCAATTTCTAATGAAAATCCTTTTGTCTCAGCAATGGATACTAAATGAAAGGTAATGCCTGTATTGGTTAAAGCAGGAATGCTAACGCATATTAAAACTACCCAGAATGCCCTTGTTTTCATGGCCTCTTTTAATGTCCAGCTGATTTCTTGATCTTCATCTTCTTCAAGGTTTCTTGATGCTTCTTGCTGAATTTCAGTTCGTCGTTTAGTTTGTTTAATACGAATATATATGCCTAATAAGGCTACTGCACCTAATAATAAAATAATCCGAACAAGAGTTGACGGAAACCAATTAATGGTCGTATTCAAAGCTGATTGTATGGTCGGAATTAACGTTAAGCCTATGAGTACAATGATACTGACAATCGTAAAAAGTGGTGCTCTTGACGATTTCTTAACGCTTAAGTTTAATTTAGCACTTGTAGATTTACCATCTATAACTTCTCCTTTATCCGCTGGTTGATTACGTACAAATATTAGAACTAACGGAACGAAAATAACCAGTAACGCCACTCCCCAAACTACCCAAGTTGAACGCCATCCAACTTGCTGGACAAGAAAGGCATTTAACGGCGGAAATAATGCTGCACCAGCAAAACCTCCAATTGCCATAATGCTTAATGCACGCCCTCTTTTTCGCATAAACCATTGCGGAACCAAGGTGTTAGGCAATAATGTCATCGAACCTTGTCCAAAAAGTCGTAACATAAAAAAGCCTAAAAACATCATGACAGGCCCTGTGATCATCGCATTCCAAAAGGTCGCTAATGCTAAGGCAATACCGACAACGACCATCATTAAGCGCTGCCCGTATAAGTCCGTTAATTTTCCAATCGTAAAGAGTAAAAAACCTGCCATGAGCGTTGCTGCTGAGTATAAATTAGATATAAATGGCCTTGAGAATTCGAACTCCTCTTCATAAAGTTCTATAAACATTGATACAGCAAATGTTTGACCTGGACCAGAGAAAAACACTCCTATTGCTGAGATAATCACTATTACCCATCCGTAATAAAAAGGGGGGGTTGGTACTTTATTGTTCCTCATATGTAAAGCCTACTCTCTATTTCACAATGGTTTATATTTTAACATAAAAATAAGTCTTTCCAATATCGAATTGGAAAGACTTATAGTTTCATTCCTTTAACAAAATCATTAAGCGTTTTGACCATAGGGGCTATTTGTGATGCTGTCTTCATGAACTGATTAGTCGTTGCGATCACCTTATCTATATCGACTTCACCTTGATCGTCTTGAAAATATTCAACAAAAGGTGAAATGGTATTTTGTAAGTTGGCACCAAATTGTTCTTCATATTGATTTGGAACTTCATAATATAATGGTTGTGACTGATTCGTGAAGGGTTGTTGGTATGGATTCTGAATATGCTGGTTCGGATAATAGTAAGGTGGATAGTAATAATCATTAGGGAAATTTGGATTGTTAAATGTATTACTTTGATTCTGCCTCAAGGCAAACACCTCCTACCACATCTTATGACAGATGGGTTAAGATAAGTGTTTGTCTTTAATCTACAAACCTAATTCTTTTTTAATTCGATCGAGTTGAAGTCCTTGAATGTAGGTATCTTGAATAAATATCGTGGGTGTCGCAAAAATACCTTGATCTTGTAAATTTTTTAGATGTTCAGGGTTTTCTTTAACATCCTTTTCTACAAACTCAATCCCCCATGCATCAAGTTGATTTTTCAAAAGCTTAGATTTTTCGCATTGATCATGGCTATAAACAATAACGGACTCTTTATTCAATGTAGTTCACCTCATTCTAGATGTTACATAGAATTTTTACCCACATGAACCAGGAGATAAACATTAAATTTTTAACGATTTTTAATAGAATTCGCGTTTAGTCCTAGTTTCTTAACAAGCTCAATAGCTTGTACTTTTTCTTCATCTGTTAAACCACTCATAATTCGCTCAATCTGCTTCCAATGTTCAGGAAATATCTCATTTAATAAAACGCGTCCTTTGTCCGAAATCTGAGCGTAAGTCACTCGTCTATCATGCTCAGATTGGGTACGTACTAGATAACCCTTTTTCTCTAAGTTGTTTACGACGTAAGTAATCGAACCACTTGTTAACAATATACGTTCCCCTATTTTCTGTAGAGGCTGTTTCCCCCTGTGATATAGTAATTCTAACGTAGCAAACTCGGTTGGATTTAGTCCATAGCGCACCATATCATCTTGCGCTAAATCTAAAATAGTTCTTGTTGCTTTTGACAAAACCACAAATAACTTTAAAGAAGGATCTTCTCTTCGCTCTTCATAGAATTCATGTTCCATTCCCATCACCCTTCCTGTCTTATAAGCTCATTATAAGGATTAGAATTAGGCGCGTCAAAACAGTTTTCAAACAGGTTGAAATTTGTCATAATAGACTTGCTTTAAGGAGGAATAAACATGTTAGAAGATACCGGCGAACGCGTTATACCTAAATTCATGGACCCGCTAAATCCACTATTGCTCGAACATATAGCTCGTTATCAGTTTGCGCTTAATTATCTACATGGTAGGGTGCTGGATTTATCTTGCGGAGCGGGTTACGGTACACATATGATCGCGAAAAGATGTAAGAAAATGATTTCAGAAGTAATCGGCATCGACCTTGACCAAGATGTCATTGACTATGCTAAAGGAGAATATTATCATCCACAATCTAAATACTTGGTTGCTGATGCTACTTACTCCCATTTAAAAGAACAGTTGGGTACCTTTGACTGCATTGTTAGTTTCGAAACGATTGAACACATTGAAGACGAACAAGCTATTTTAAATAATTACTATCAATTATTAAAACCTGGCGGGACACTAATCGTATCTACTCCATTTGGTGAAGGTCGCGGCAAGCCATGCGGAAGCCCTTTCCATGTCCATCAGCTAACTGAAGAGGAGTTTAGACATTTATTTATAGATGTTTATGAACGAACAGAATTTTTCTATCAAAACGGTGTTGTAATAGAGCCCGTTCAGCGTGAAGGTGTTCACTACCCATTAGGTGTAGCTGTATGTAAAAAAGGAGAAGACTAAGGCTTATTCTTCTCCAACAAAATTTTCTCCAACGATGACGTCTAAGCTTTTAGGTAATATTTTAACCTCAACAGGTGTATTTAAGTAGACTTCCCCATCCATATCCACTTCTTTAGAGTTTTCAGTATTAATTTTTACTTCTTTTGCCGTCAGATGTTTAATTTGATGATTTTCACTTTTATCTCTTACATAAGATAATGAAAACCAGTCTCTGATCGTTTGTAAATTGGACTCCTTAATAATTAATACATCTAATAATTCATCCTTAATTGAAATTGAGGGTAACGGAAATTGATGAGTTCCAATAAAATAACCATTCATCACTAACACCATAACCGCTTCTTCCGTAAAAGTTTCACCGTCAATTGTTAATTCGAATGTTCTAGTTTCACTTTGCTGAAACTTTTGAATTGCACTAATGAAATAACTGATGCGACCTAATGCTTGTTTAAGCTGATCATCAATATTTTCTGATGTCTCCGTGATCAACCCAACACCTGAGAAGTTAATAAAATACTGTTCATTAATAGATGCGACGTCAATGGTCTGGTTAGACGATTGAATGATTGTCTGAGCTGCCTTCTTTAAGTTTTGTGGAATCATGAGTGTACGCGCGATATCATTACAAGTCCCACCTGGTAAAATCGCAAGTGTTGGTGGGTGACTCATGGTCATTAATTCATTTCCAACAGCATGAACAGTGCCATCTCCACCATACGCAATGATTAAATCTACATCCTCATGACATACCTGTTGTAATTCATCAATCGATTCTGTTTGATATATACTTAATTTTTTTATATGAGAGCTTAAAATCGGAATAACTTGCTGCATTAATTTACTTTTCTCATCATCAGGTTTCTCTTCATTAAGAATTAGAACTGCTCGTTCAAACTTCATCGTCTCACCCCATTTTTAATAGTTTTCCTCATTTAGACCCACTTCAAACCAGATTAGAATGGTTTTGGCTATATATGAATATGGGTATAGTATTAACATCTATTACGAAAGGAGTGTCACCCATGGGTTTAATATTATATTTAATTGTCGGTGGCTTAATCGGCTGGATTGCAGGATTAATGCTAGGCGGTGTACCTGGAGGAATTATTGGTAATATTGTAGCTGGAATTATTGGTGCATGGATCGGCGAATCTTTATTCGGTGCACTTGGCCCTGTAATCATGGGAATCCCTATCATTTCAGCTATATTAGGTGCCTTAATTTTTGTCGCGATCCTAAGTATTGTACTTAAAATGATTAAACGATAACTTCTTATACTAGGCTTTTGCGACTCATTTCGCAAAAGCTTTTCTCATCCTAGACGCTATTATAATGCATATCAATTGAAATTTACTAATAAATATCAAACAATAAAACCATATATTTCAAAAAAAGAAAGGTGTCGCAAGTATGACATTACAACTAAGTGTATTAGATCAATCACCTCTTCTTCAAGGTCATAATGAACAAGATGCTTTAGCTCAGACGATTGCATTAGCCAAACATGTAGATCAATTAGGATATAAACGTTTTTGGATGAGTGAGCACCATAGCACTAAAAGTTTAGCAGGATCTGCTCCAGAAATCCTTGTATCAGCTGTGGCAGCTCAAACTAAATATATTCGAGTCGGGACAGGTGGCGTTTTATTACCACATTACACACCCTATAAAGTCGCTGAAACGTTTCGAGTGTTAGAAGGGCTTTACCCTGGTCGAATTGATTTAGGCATAGGGCGAGCTCCAGGTGGAATGCCAGGGGTGAACTATGCTTTAAACAGAGGACAATATCCCGATGTACAGACTTACCCGACTCAAGTTTCTCATTTGATTGACTATATAATTGGAGGCTCCCCTGAAGGCTATGAAGTAAAAGCAACTCCTCTAGGTGAAACCGTTCCGCCAATTCATATGCTGGGATCAAGTGGCGGCAGTGCATCCGTTGCTGGACAGCTAGGTACTGGCTATACGTTTGCGCAATTTATCAATGGTGATGGCCACCCTGCAGCGATTGATCGGTATTATAATAGTTTTATTCCATCTGAATTAATGAAAAAACCTCACGCTAGCGTGGCTGTATTTGTGGTGGTTGGAGAAACAGAGGAAGAAGCTGAGTTCTTCGCTTCTAGCCTGGATTATGCCTTATTAACTCTTGCACAAGGTAAAGTTCGTAAATACTTCCCTTCACCAGAAGAAGCAAGTCAAAACAAGTACAATATGTATGAACAAGAAGCTATTCGTGATAATCGTAAGCGAATGGTTGTCGGTGATGTTAAAAGTGTTAAACAACAACTTGAGTCATTAGCTGAAACATTCAAAGTAAATGAAATTATGATTAATTGTATCGTTAGCCCTTTTGAACGTCGATTAGAATCATACACAAAGTTAGCAAAGGCGTTTAAATTATAAGCTTTGTTAAAGGATTCAAAATCAATTACAAAACTTTAACAGAGCTCATTAATAAGGAGTGTTTAACATGTTAGCTTTTGATCATTTAGTTATTTTTTCAAACGATCCAAAGCGACATCAAGAGATTTTCTCCTCATCCCATAAACAAGTAGGCGTCCCTGGCGGAAAGCATGATCACTGGGGTACGTTTAACCACTTAGCTTTTTATCAAAACAATGCTTATGTCGAATGGCTAGGTATTGATGATGAAAGCAAGGCTAAGCGTTCAGATAACCCACTTATCCAACATGCTTATCATGCGTACGCGCATGAACAAGAAGGGCCGATTCAATTTGCGTTAAGAGTTGATGATATTAGTCAATACCAAGAGCATTTCGATGAATTAGGAATTGAGTACAAGGGGCCCTTCCCAGGAAAACGGACGCGTCCAGACGGAACAAACCTTGAATGGAAAATGCTTTTTCCAAAATATGATTTCAATTTAGAACCTCTACCCTTCTTAATTGAATGGAGTGGTGAAGGAAACAAACCGTTAGATGAGAAGGACATGAACCCTAGTGAATTTAATCAAGTCATCATTTATTCACCAAACCCTAACGATTTTGTAGAACGACTAATATCCATCTATCAGCTAAATGATCAAAAGCTACAAGAAGAG
This sequence comes from Piscibacillus salipiscarius, assembly GCF_042685285.1. Classification (NCBI taxonomy): domain Bacteria; kingdom Bacillati; phylum Bacillota; class Bacilli; order Caryophanales; family Bacillaceae; genus Piscibacillus; species Piscibacillus salipiscarius. Next base: position 22,314 of record NZ_JBHUMZ010000046.1, read on the forward strand.
TTTAAATGGCCGCTAGATAATGGAAATTTGGTCGTCAAACAAGGGAATGGTTTGGAAGCTCGGTTTAAGTTTAATTTAATAAAATTCAAATCATCTTACTAAGGCCTCAATATGGAGGTCTTTTTATTTTTAATCAATTTATTTCTGATGTCGAAATATTCTTTTGCCGAAGTATCCAATATGGTATAATACGATTAATTGAAAGAATATTTTGAGTTTAGAGGAGGCCTACATATGAGTCAAACAACATACCCAGTTGTCTGGGATTTAGACGTCTTTTTTAAAGGTGGCAGTGAATCACCACAGTTACGCCAGCACTTAGATGAAACTAAATCACGCGTTCGTACATTTGCGAATGAGTTAAAATCATTTGATACGCCTACTTCTGCTTCAGATGCTAGTGTAGTAGCAGAAAAGCTTGAAGAGGTAGCAGATTTATTACAACATGTCAGCCAAGCAGGAGCGTTCGTTAGCTGTTTAGAGGCGCAAGATATGAGTGACCAAAAAGCAAGTGCACTTCGTAGTGAAATCACAGAGATCAACGCTCTATTCGGTTCATCTTTTAATGTACTTAAACAAAAATTAGCCAAAACTGAAGATCAAGTTTGGGACACGATGCTTGAACATGAGAACCTAAGTCAACTTCAATTTGTTTTAAATGAGTGGCGAAATCAAGCTAAAGAGCAGCTATCTGAAGATGAAGAAGCTTTAATCTCAGCTCTAGCAGTTGATGGTTATCACGCTTGGGGTCAAATGTATAATACCATCGTTGGGCGTATGACCGTGAAGGTAAATGGTGAGGAACTTTCTGTTGGACAAGCGAATAATTTATTGTCACATGAAGACCCGTCCATTCGTAAAGAAGCTTATGAGAAATTAGAAGCAGCTTGGAAAGAAAATGATAGCCTTTTTGCTAAAACGTTAAATCATTTAGCTGGTTTCCGTTTAAGTACTTATCAGAAGCGCGGCTGGAACAATGTATTAAAAGAGCCACTTGAGATTAATCGTATGAAACAAGAAACGTTAGATGCTATGTGGGGTGCAATCTCTAAGAATAAAGAGCCATTCGTTGACTTCCTATATCGCAAAGCTAAGATTTTAGGAAAAGATAAGCTAGAATGGTATGACCTTTCAGCATCTACACAAACAGATAAAAAGAAGCTTTCCTATGACGAAGGTGCTGAGTTTATTCTAAAGCACTTTGAGCAGTTTAGTCCGAAGATGGCAAGCTTTTCTAAACGCGCGTTTGAAGAAGCTTGGATTGAAGCTGAAGATCGCCCCGGAAAACGTCCTGGCGGCTTCTGTACTGGTTTTCCTTTAAGCCAGCAGTCACGTATTTTCATGACTTATAGTGGTTCGATGTCAAATGTCGCAACATTAGCTCACGAGTTAGGACATGCATTTCACTCATTCGCACTCAAAGACATTCATCCGTTGAACCGCCGTTATGCGATGAACGTTGCTGAGACAGCTTCAACTTTTGCAGAAATGATCGTAGCGGACGCATCTGTTAAAGAAGCAAATTCTGATGAACAGAAGATTGCTCTTTTAGAAGACAAGCTTCAAAGAAGTGTTGCCTTCTTTATGAATATCCATTCTCGTTTCTTATTCGAAACACGCTTTTATGAAGAACGCAAAAATGGTTTTGTTCCGGCAAGTCGATTAAATGAATTAACAGATCAAGCTCAGCGTGAGGCTTATCATGATGCGGTTAACTCAACAAGTCCTAGCTACTGGTCTAACAAACTACATTTCCATATTACGGGTGTACCGTTCTACAACTTCCCGTATACATTCGGGTACCTGTTCTCGTTAAGCATTTATGCTAAAGCACTCGAAGAAGGCACAAATTACGAAGATCAGTACATGGCACTATTACGTGACACTGCCGTGATGAGCGTTGAAGATCTTGCAATGAAACATTTAGGAGAAGATATTACGAAGGAGTCATTCTGGGAAAAAGGAATTGAGCTTTGTAAGAACGATGTGAAGGAATACTTAAGCTTAACTGAATAAATATAGGATTAAGGCCGGTTAATGCCGGCCTTTTCTTGTGGTTATATGATGCTTGAGTTGACATATTCGGCCTGTTTTTTGAGTTTATCGGCCTGTTTTCTAAAAGTTACGGCCCTTTTTTAATTTTTAACGGCCCCTTTTTTGGAAGTTACGGCCTGTTTTTGAATTTTATCGGCCCCTTTTAAAAAATATTCGGCCTGTTTCCTAGCGGGGAGGATTATTATTTAATCGGTCGGTTTTTCAGTTTTATCGTTCAGTTTTCGAAAATTATCAATCAGTTTTTCAGATATATCAGTCGTTTTTTCAAAAATATCGGTTAGTTTTTAAAATTTATCAGTCACTTTGTTAATTCCTTGCTGACTTAATTCAGTCTTTACATTCTTTTCATAATAAACAAATGGCTCTTTATAATGACCATGCGATTCTGACGTTACGTACGAATAGCCTGCTTTCTCAAACAAACGTAATGCTGCTTGATTTGAACCATTCGTATCAGTTCTTAAAGACGGGACACCTCGTTGTAACGCCAACTGATCCGCATATTGATAAAAAGCTAACCCAATCCCGCGCAGTCGAGCCTCTGGATCTACAGCCAGTCGCTTCATACATAGATAAGGTTTTTGTGAGATGTTCCAAGCGATTTCGTCATATTCATGATGCCCTTCACCACTGATGCATGCCGCACCTAGTACGATTCCACCATTTTCGTACACATATAATTGTCCATTATGTAAATCATCCTCGTAATGCTTCCTTGTTGGATACGTCTCATCCCACTGGTCATTGCCTTCTTGAGTCATTAGTTGTTTAGCCCGATTGACTAATGTCTGTATTCGATCTAAATCCTCGCTCCGTCCTTTACGTATCATGTTGCCACCTCTTTCTTTAATCAAATTTTACTTGAATACAATAAGTCATTCAATCGATTGACATTCAAACCACCATTTGAATATAATATATTCAAACGAACATTTGAATGAAAGAGGTCTGTTTTAATGAAACTTCCAAATTGTACGTCTGATGTAACTGAAGAAGAACTGCAGCATGTTTATACATCACTTAATCAAGTGCCGATTAAGTCAGTTAGTCAGCTTTTCAAAGTATTAAGTGACGAAACACGAGTAAAAATAGCACACGCTCTAACTATTCAAGAAGAATTATGCGTTTGTGATGTGGCTGCTATCACCGACACTTCTGTTGCGAGTGCTTCCCATCATTTACGCACACTAAAAAAATATGGTTTAGCTAAGATAAGAAAAGGTGGTAAAAACGTTTATTATTCGCTCGATGACCATCACGTTCGTGACTTGATAAAAGTTGCAATCGAGCACCAGGAGGAACTGGAGGAATAGATTATGGGAGAACAAGAACAAAGCTTTTACGTTCAAGGCATGTCTTGCGCTAATTGTGCTAAGACGTTTGAAAACAATGTTAAAGAGATTTCAACTGTCAAAAATGCCAACGTTAACTTTGGTGCATCTAAAGTTACAGTTGAAGGTTCAGCGTCTATTGATGAACTTGAACGAGCCGGATCTTTTGAAAACTTAACCGTGACCCAAGAATATGAAGAAACACCTCAAAAATCTTTTTGGGATTATGTTAAAGAAAATGGCAATGTTGTTGGCTCACTCGTCTTATTAGCATTAGGTATTGCGCTTTTCTTTCAACTTGGTGAAGAGCATCCTATCACCATCGGGGCATTTATTGCTTCCATTGTCTTAGGTGGACATCGCCTCTTTATAGCTGGTTTTCAAAATTTAATTAAACTAAGGTTTGATATGAAGACGTTGATGACGATTGCAGTCATTGGGGCAGCATTAATCGGGGAATGGATTGAAGGTGCTGCTGTTGTGATCTTGTTTGCGATTAGCGAGGCTCTTGAGTCCTACTCCATGGATCAGGCGAGGAATTCAATCAAATCATTAATGGGCATCGCACCCAAAACCGCTAACGTTATAAGAGACGGTCAGATACAAGAAATTAGTGTTGATGACATACGAGTTGATGATATCGTGATCGTTAAGCCAGGCGAGAAAATTCCTGTCGATGGTGTGGTATCAAAAGGGGAATCATCCATTAACCAAGCATCGATTACAGGAGAGTCCGTACCCGTTTATAAAGGACTGGATGATGAAGTCTTTGCAGGAACCCTTAATGAGGAAGGTTATTTAGAAGTTAGAACGACAAAATTAGTTAAGGACACGACTTTAGCTAAAATCATTCATTTAGTAGAAGAAGCTCAAAATGAAAAAGCACCTGCCCAACAATTCGTGGATCGTTTTGCTGCATACTATACACCAGTCATTATGTTAATTGCTTTAGGTGTAGCCATTATTCCGCCCCTGTTTTTGGGGGCAGGCTTTGAAACTTGGTTATACCAAGGGCTAGCTGTATTAGTCGTTGGTTGTCCTTGTGCCTTAGTCGTTTCAACGCCAGTAGCCATTGTAACAGCAATCGGAAGCGCTGCTCGTAATGGTGTTTTAATAAAAGGTGGTGCATACTTAGAATCCCTAGGACATATTGATGCTATTGCTTTTGATAAAACAGGCACGATTACAAAAGGTGAACCTGTCGTACAACATTACCAAAATCTATCTAATAAAAGTGATGAAGAATTATTTTCAATTGCAAGCAGCCTAGAACAGAAATCGCAGCATCCATTAGCAAAAGCTGTCGTCCATTATGCTGAGCGATTTAACCTCAAGCATTATGACGTTGAAGAGTTTCATTCACAAACAGGTAAAGGTATTATAGGATCGATTAACGAAACCACTTATCAGATTGGCAGTCCTAGTATGTTTGGAGAATTAAGCTCATCCATTCAAAGTGAAGTCGCAAATCTTCAAGAAGATGGGAACACGGTGATTTTAGTCGAGGAAAACAACTCAGTTATTGGGATTATTGCAATTGCAGATGCAGTACGTGACATGTCCAAACAGATGATTAAAGATATTCATACATTAGGCATGAAACACTCGATTTTATTAACAGGTGATAACGACAGGACAGCACAATCGATCACTGAGCAAGTTGGTATTAAAGAATACCTTTCAAATCTTTTACCTAAAGATAAACAAACCCAGATTAAACAGCTTAGCCAAAAGTACGGTAAAGTCGCTATGGTTGGTGATGGAGTCAATGATGCTCCAGCCTTAGCAACAGCAGATGTCGGAATCGCAATGGGAAGCGCCGGTACAGACACTGCACTCGAAACGGCTGACATTGCCTTAATGGGAGACGATTTAAATAAGCTTCCTTTTACTGTACGTCTAAGCAGGCGAACCTTAAACATTATCAAACAGAACATTGGGTTTGCTTTAGGTTTGAAAGTATTAGCTCTCTTACTCGTCATTCCGGGGTGGCTAACACTTTGGATTGCCATTTTAGCAGATATGGGAGCCACCTTACTTGTGACACTGAATGCTTTGAGGTTGATTAGGAATCAAAAGGAACCAAAGTAAAAGTAAGCAATATCTAGGTTTAAATCATAAGGGGTGTACAACTTGAAAAGAATCGTGATTTTAATGACCTTAAGCCTATCTATTATAATTTCTGGTTGTTCAAAAGAGCCATTAATCACTGAAGAATACTCGGTTATGCAGGTGTACATGGATGAAAAACTCATATACGAAACCAAAGATCAAGAGGAAATTGATGACGCCATTCATCAAATCAATACAGAATCACGAGAAACTACCTACGAGATGTCACTCCTTGAACCGGATGGGAAGATTATCTTTAAAAATAATCAAGAAAGTTTAACCGTCCACTTATATGAAAGTGGTTCAATAACGATTAATGAATATCTTGTTAATACTTCATTCGAGTTCCTTAATAAATAGATTAATTAACGCTATTTTTAAAAAAAGATGAAACTAGCCATACATAGCTAGTTTCATCTTTTTTAATACTCTTTTTCTTCCCCGGCTTTTTTAGAAGTATCTGTTTCAAGGTCATTTTCTTCAACCTTTTCATACTCATCTAACTTTCCAACCTCTTGAACACTCCTATTCGTTTTTCGGGAACCAAATTTGTGGGAAGCTGTACCGTACACACCCATTCCACCTAATTTTATATTAATATCTTCTTGGTACTGCTCTTCTTTATCATCCATAATAGAACCACCTTAGGAATTATTAATCAATCATATTATTCGAGTGTATCTTAACAAATATACGTTGATTCTAAAGAAGGGCAAATTTTAAACTTTGATTGAATTGATGATGTTAGTCACTTCATTTACAAATGTTTTCATGTCATCTTCACTGCCGATTGAAATTCTTAAGTAGTCTTCTAGATTTTCAAAAAAACGAATGTATATCTCTTGTTGTTTCAAGGTTTCATATAACTCTTTTGCAGTTATTTTAGTTGGCTTAACAAACAAGAAATTTGTTTGAGATGGAATCACCTCAAACTCTAAATGTTCAAGCTCTTGCTTGGTCCATTCTCGAGTTTCAATGATTTGATTTAATGTTTGATCATAATATATATCATCTTTCATTGCTGCTTCAGCACCAGCCAAAGTTATGCGATTGATCGTGTAAGAGTTAAATGAGTTTTTAATTCGTTCAAGCCCTTCAATAAGTTCTGAACTTCCAATGGCATAACCTAAACGAATGCCAGCTAATGCATGTGACTTTGATAACGTGCGCGTAATAAGAACATTGGGATATTTTTTAGTCAATGGAACAGCCGTATCAGCACCAAAATCCACATAAGCTTCATCGATGATTATGACTTGATTTGGATTACGCTTAATAATAGACTCAACCTCATTCAAGTTTAAAGCGATCCCAGTTGGTGCATTGGGATTTGGAAATATGACTCCACCAATGGACTCACACATACCCTCTACATCTATTGAAAAATCATCTTTTAAAGGAACTGTTTGATAGGGAATATCATAAAGCTTTGCATAAACTGGATAGAAACTATACGTGATCTCTGGAAACTTAATGGCTTCATTCGGCTCAAAAAACGCTTGAAACGCAAAAGCCAACACTTCATCTGAGCCATTACCGACAAATACATTTTCAGGTTCTATGTCTTCCCTTTTTGCAATGACTTTCCTAAGCGAATCCACAGTCGGACTCGGATATTTTCTTAAGTCATCGTTAACTGCGAATTGCATCGCTTCCAAAGCTTTGGGTGATGGTGGATAGGGATTTTCATTAGTATTCAGCTTTATTACATTGGTTTCATTTGGCTGCTCACCAGGTACATATGGCTTCGTTTTTCGAACCGTACTGCTCCAGAACTTACTCATGTTTAGTCCCCTTTCATTCTCTTCGTTAACTCTTCTTTCACACGTTCTACAGGTAAATCTTTTTCAGCTAACAATACAAGAATGTGGTAAGTTAAATCCGCGATTTCCATAGCCAGATTTTCATTGTCATTATTTTTCGCACCAATAATGACTTCACTCGATTCCTCGCCGACTTTCTTTAAAATCTTATCGATCCCTTCATCGAATAAATAGTTCGTATAAGACCCTTCCTTAGGATTATCACGTCGATCTTTAACCGCTTTGTATACATGATGCACGACTTCACGACTGAACGCCGGCTCCTCTCCTAAATCGATGTCACGGTAAAAACAGCTTCGCTCTCCCGTATGACATGCAGCTCCTATTTGCTCAACTTGAAGCAAAATCGTATCTTGGTCGCAGTCATAGCTCATGTTTTTGACGGTTTGAGTGTTTCCAGATGTAGCACCCTTTTTCCAAAGTTCTTGCCTGCTTCGGCTATAAAACCATGATGACTTCGTTTCTTTCGTTTTTTGCAAAGCCTCTTCATTCATATAAGCAAGCATTAACACTTCGCCAGTTTTATAATCTTGAACAATCGCCGGGATTAATCCTTCTTCATTAAATTTAAATTCCATTAAATCACCCTAACCTTATTGGTAAACCTTCATTAGATAAATATTGCTTTAGTTCTTTTATTTCAATTTCACCAAAATGAAAAACGGAAGCTGCTAGAGCCGCATCGGCGCCTTTCTTTAGAACGTCACAAAAGTGCTCTTTCTTCCCTGCTCCACCCGAGGCAATAACAGGGACGTTAACAATTTGTGCCAACTGACGCGTAACTTCTACGTTATAGCCTGTTTTGACACCGTCTGCATTCATGACATTAAGCACAATTTCTCCAGCACCACGCTCGACGCCTTCTTTAGCCCAATCAAAAAGCCTTAAGCCTGTATCTTTACGTCCTCCTTGGACAAACACTCTCCATTTACCATCAATCAACTTCGTATCAATCGATAGCACTACGCATTGGTTGCCAAACCACCCTGCCGCTTCATTAATTAAGTTAGGATTTTTCACAGCTGCACTGTTAATAGAAACTTTATCAGCACCAGCATTTAGAACGGTACGAAAATCCTCAGTGGTCGCAATTCCGCCTCCCACTGTAAATGGAATGTGAACCTCTTCTGCAACTTGCTTAACTACGTCTAGAAATATAGACCGCTTTTCATAAGAAGCTGTAATGTCATAAAACACAAGCTCATCTACACCAAGTTCGCTATATCTTTTACCCAACTCAACTGGATCATCAACATCTCGAATATTTTGGAATTGCGTTCCTTTAACGACGCGGCCGTCACGTACATCTAAACAAGGAATAATTCGTTTAGCTAACATTAAACTTCCTCCATTACAGCTTTCAAATCGATTCTTCCTTCATATAACGCTTTTCCAATAATAGCCCCGTAAATGCCCATTCCACTTAAAGCTTGGATATCATCCATACTTGTGACGCCACCTGAGGCAATCACATCTATGGACGTGGCGTCATTCATATAATTTAATTCTTGTAAATTAGGACCTTGTAGCATTCCGTCCTTTGAGATATCTGTATAAACAATGGTTTGAACACCTGCACCCTCTAATTCTTTTACGAAATCAAGTGCTCTTAAAGTGGATGTCTCTGTCCAGCCATCAGTTGCCACATAGCCGTCTCTAGCATCCACTGACACTACTACTTGTTCACCGAAGTGTTCCACAGAACGTTTAACGAAATCAGGCTCTTTCACAGCAGCTGTACCTAGAATCACACGTTTCACTCCAATTTCGAGTAGTTCTACGATTCTAGCATCAGTTCGAATACCACCACCAACTTGGATCGGCACCTCAACTTCTTGAACAATTTGTTTGATGACCTCTAAGTTATTGGAAGGATTACCTTTAGCTGCATCTAAATCTACGATGTGTAAGTATGTGGCTCCTTCGTTCACCCAGCGCCTCGCCATTTCTACCGGATTTCCGTACTGAGTTTCTTGGTCATAGTCACCTTGTAATAGCCGAACACTTTGCTGATTTCTAATATCAATTGCTGGAAATATATTCACGAGTCACCATCTCCCCGAAGTTTTTTAAGAGCTGCATCCCGACTTTAGAACTCTTCTCTGGGTGGAATTGCATGCCAATGATTTGTTCTCTCATCACTGCTGATGTAAACATTTGACCATAATCAGTGGAGAACAGAATATCCTTTGCTTCTTTTGGCTTTGCGAAAAAAGAATGAACAAAATAGACATAATCCCTATCCTGAATACTCCTAGTCATAGGATGTTTCCTGTAATGATTAGCTATTTCAAGCTCGTTCCAACCCATATGAGGAACTTTTAAATCTGGTTTAAATTCAACAATCTCACCAGGTATTAACCCTAATCCAGTGTGCTCACCGTGCTCATAGCTTCGATCAAATAACAACTGCATTCCTAAACATATCCCAAGCAGTGGTTTACCCAAAGCCACTTCCTCTACTATTTTGTGATCAAACCCTTTTTCTCGTAACTCATTCATAGCGTGACCAAACGCGCCAACACCTGGCAAAATCATTCCTTTAGCTTCAACTAAATCATCTGGATTGTCAGTTATATAAGAATCTAGCTCTAAAAGGTCAAGGGCGTGCTTCACATTTTTTAAGTTACCTGCGCCGTAATCAATAATGGCAATCATGATAACGTCCCTTTCGTTGATGGTACCTCTCCGTCAGGATTTACGATCATCAATGCATCATTTAACACCCTGCCAAACCCTTTAAAAATTGACTCTATGATGTGGTGACTATTTTGGCCGTGAATTAATTTAATGTGTAACGTAATTCCTGCTTGATTAACGAAGGCACGGAAAAATTCTTCAACGAGTTCTGTATCAAAGTTACCGACTTTCTCTGGTAAACCATTCACATCAAAAACTAAATAAGGACGATTGGAGACATCAACTGATACTAAACTTAATGATTCATCCATTGGTGTGAAATCAGATGCATAGCGTTTAATGCCTTTCTTATCTCCAATTGCTTCTTTTAATGCTTGACCTAAAACGATGCCGACATCTTCAACCGTATGATGCTGATCAACATTTAAATCGCCACTCGCTTTCACATTAAGCCCAAACTGTCCGTGCGCCGCAAATAGCGTCAACATATGATTAAAGAAGCCAACCCCAGTGTCAATGGCAGCTTGAATTGAATCATCAATGGTTAAACTTAAATCGATTTTTGTTTCCGTAGTATCACGTTTAATCGTTGCTTGTCGCATCGTTTCACCTCTCCTTATTCAAACCGTTTACGTATGGAAGCTCCATGGCCATCTAGCCCCTCTTCGTCAGCAAATCGTTCAATCTTATTTGCCGCTTCACGTAGAGCATCTTGATCATAATGAATAACACTCGATTTTTTCATAAAATCATATACGCCAAGTGGTGATGAAAACTTCGCTGTACCATTGGTTGGAAGCGTATGGTTAGGGCCAGCCCAATAATCTCCTAATGGTTCTGGTGAATATTCTCCTAAAAATATAGCTCCAGCATTTCTCACACTACTTAATTTTTCAAATGGATTCCTAACGAGTAATTCTAAGTGCTCTGGAGCAAGTTCATTAACTAGGTCAAATCCAACTTGGAGATCAGAGACGACATATATAGCACCTTGATTAAATAGTGAATGCTGCAATATATGTTTTCGCGTTCTTTCTTCCATTTGTCTATTAACCTCATCTTTAACGTTAGTTGCAACCTGGTGTGAATCTGTGACTAAGATTGCAGAAGCCATTTCATCGTGCTCAGCTTGTGCAATTAAGTCGGCTGCAATCAAGGTAGGATTTGCCGTTTTATCAGCAACGACACACACCTCACTCGGTCCAGCAATCATATCAATCCCAACATCTCCAAAGACATATTTTTTAGCGCGGGCGACAAAAGCGTTACCTGGCCCAGTAATTTTATAAACAGGTTTTAGATGTTTGATTCCATATGCTAGTGTTGCAATCCCATGAGCACCACCGACTTTTAGAATTTGAGTCGCTCCAGCAAGCTTAGACGCAGCAATGGTTAACGGGTTAACTTTTCCGTCTGCTCCAACCGGCGTTGTGACGATGATCTCATTGGCTCCAGCTACTTTTGCAGGTACTACATTCATTAAAACGGTAGAAGGGTATACAGCCTTTCCACCCGGCACATAGATACCTACACGTTCTATAGGGGTCACCTGTTGACCTAACCAAACACCTGAGGCTTCATGGTGGTACCACGATTTTTCTTTCTGAAGGGCATGGTACTTCTCAATATTGGCTTTTGCCTCTTCTAATAGTTTAATAAAATTAGGATCAACCGTTTCTAATGCTGCTTGAATCTCTTCGTCACTCACGATGATTGAGTCAACTTCTGCCCCATCAAGCTCTTTTATATAATTTAATACTGCAGGTTCGCCATTTAGTTTAATGTCATCTACGATAGATTGAACCTTTTCATCAATGTCTGTTAAATCTTGGCTTTCTCTTTGCTTTCGTGCTCTTGCGATTTGGTTAAGGTCATTATAAGTAATCTGTTGGATTTGCATATTGCTCACCCTTTCGTAACGGTTAAGGTCTCTTTAATTTTCTGGACAAGTGGTAAAAGTTCTTGACTCTTTGTTTTATAACTTGCCTTATTAACAACTAACCTAGCACTGATCGGGTACATATGCTCTAACACATCAAGACCGTTCTCTTTTAACGTACGCCCAGTTTCAACGATATCGACAATGACATCAGAAAGACCAACAAGTGGCGCTAGTTCAACAGAACCGTTTAATTTAATTGTTTCGATTTGTCTTCCTTTTTCCTGAAAAAACATCGTTGTCACTCTTGGATACTTTGTTGCAACAGATAGTTTTACAGCCTGATTTAAGTCAAAGCCCTTCTTACCTGCAACGGCGAATTGACAAGTTCCGAAACCTAAATCAACGAGTTCAAACACATTTGCATTTGCTTCAAGTAACGTATCCTTTCCCGCTATGCCGAGATCGGCTGCTCCATTTTCAACATAAGTCGCCACATCTAATGCTTTAACTAATATAATTTCATATTGCTCGCAATCACTTGGTAAAATAAGCTTTCGGCTATCTTCTTCATAGGCAGAAAAACGGATGCCAGCTTCTTTAAAAATGTTTATACTTTCATCCGCTAGCCTTCCTTTTGTGAGAGCAATTTTAACCTTCGCCATAGCGCCGTTCACCTACCTTACTTATTAAATCTTCTTGTGTATGGAATGTTTGCTCTTCAGTACCATATTTGATAACTTTTTGATCTAAATCAACCATGACCGAACTGTCTTGATTGCTAAACAAATCGACAATCCACCCTTGTTCTCTTAGAATGCGTGCTAAATTGAATGATTTCGTTTTATCCTCGCTATTAATTGAGAGCTTTAAGTTCTCGTTTTCAAGCTGAACACCTTGCTGTGTTAATACATCTATTAATTGATCAATATAGACGCCAAATCCGATTGCATCAACTTTTAAACCAAATTCTTCCGTTAAATGATCATACCGCCCGCCTTGAATAACTGAACGTCCAAAGTTTTCAACGAATCCTTGGAACATTATACCCGTGTAATAGTTCAATTGATTAACGAGTCCTAAATCAACCGAAATAAAGTTAGATAATCCAAGTTTGTCTAGCTGATCGACTACCCATTCTAAATCTTTTATAGAATCTAACATGCCATGATTAAATGAAAGTTCTTTAGCTCTATTAAAAACCTCCCGAGGTTCCCCAAAAAGGTTAGTTAAATTTAGAAGAACTTGCTTAACTCGATCATCAACACCGTTTTTAGTCAGTACCGCTTCAAGTTCAAATTCATTTTTTTGTTCTAGTTTTTGCTGAATTTCCCTTTGAACTTGGTTTGGTAATTCAACCTCTTTCATCAGTGACTGGAAAAAGCTTGCCTGACCTAAATCAATTTGAAGATATTTTAGTCCTGTAGCCTTTAACGATTCGATTGCAAGTGAAATCATCTCAACATCGATATACAAATCCTTATTGCCAAAGCACTCTACCCCTAACTGTGTGAAAGACCTTGAAAATACATCTGAGTCACCATTTTGCATCCTAAAGATATTTGTGACATATGATAGTTTTTCAAATTTAACCGGATCTTTTGAATTCGCCACCATTCGCGCAATCGGAATCGTTGCATCTGGACGCAAGACAAGAATCTTTCCGTCATGATCAATTAACTTAATCATTTGATCTGTATCCATTGTTCCTGGCATATTCATAAACAGGTCGTAGTATTCAAAAGTAGGCGTTTGAATTGGCTTAAACCCGTGTAATTTAGTTACTCGATTGATTTGATCGGTAACATATTCTTTTTTTTCGTAATCATTGGAGTATAAATCGGCGACACCTTGTGGTAATTGTTTTCCGAAATTCATCACTAACTCCCTTTATCACTCTATTTGTTTATCACTTTATCAGATTAAAGTTATTGTTTATTATTTTAATGTCTGTACATCAGTCTGTCAACCTATTAGAATAAGATTTAAGATTAAAAGAGAGGAAGATCGATATGCACGATTTTCATATGCATTCTACTTTTTCAGCAGATTGTGATGCCCCTATGGAAAAGATGGCTGATGCAGCTGTTAGAAAAGGCTTAACGTCTATCTGTTTTACAGACCATATTGATTATGATTATCCAGACCCATCCATTGTGTTTGACGTCAATTTAGATGAATATGCTAAGGCTCATAAGGCAGTTCATGATCAATTTTCTGGAAAACTAGATATTCGAAAAGGTATTGAACTTGGGATTCAGCCTCATTTAGTTAAACCATATAATGAATTAACAAAGGAACAAAATTTTGATTTTATTATTCTCTCCATGCATTCAACTGACGGTAAGGACTTGCATTCTGGGAATCTGTTTAAGGATTGCACATTACACGAGGCGTACGACAAGTATTACACGGAGCTTTTGGATTGTGTGAAGCAATTTGAGGCATTCAGTATATTAGGTCATCTCGACTTAGTGACTCGTTATAAATTTGAAGATGGCGTTCACCACTTCCACGACGTGATAGAGGAAATTTTTAGAACGATCATTCCACGTGGACAAGGGATTGAGATTAACACGTCAGGTTACAAGTATAATATGAACCGCCTTTTACCCAGTCGAGATATACTAGAATTATACAAACAAATGGGCGGTGAAATCATCACAGTTGGCTCTGATGCGCACAGACCTGAACGTGTTGGAGACCGAATTGATGAAGCATACGACTTGCTCAAGGATATAGGTTTTAATTATGTCACAACGTTTAAAGAACGAAAGCCAGAATTTCATAAACTATAAAAAGTAGCGAATATATGATCTATAGTGGGGAATAAATTGATGAAACTGGCGAATAATTGGAGTTAGTATAAAAAGTGGACACGTGAGATTGAGTAGTTTTTTTAATACAATAGACTATTAAGGAGCGTGTTTACCTTGCCAAAACGATCTGAAAATTATCC
>NZ_JBHUMZ010000047.1:0-44285 GCF_042685285.1 Piscibacillus salipiscarius
ATCCTCCTTTGGGATTATGGTGTGGTTACTTTAATTCTATCAAAGGGGATCCTTTTTGTTTATCTAAAATAATAAAAAAATAAAAAATTGTGGATGACAACCATAGTAATGTCATCCACAATTTTTTATTTTACTGGGTTATGTCCCAGCCTCATTTCTTATTTTATCGATGTATTTGACGGTCGACTTCTGATACGAGGCGTCGACTCTCTCTATAGTTCTTCTCACGTTCTTTTTCAATTTGTAATCGTTTCTCGAGCTTCTGACTATACTCCGTGTAACCAACTCCATGCGATTGTTGCATGGCTTTCTCCATTTCGCTTGTGTACGTCAGATCAATCTCATTGTCGTTTAAAATGACTAAATCATTCCTTTCTTTTAATTACAGTTATTATATTACCATGTGCTGAATTTATACCAAAACTCCATATATCCTCTTTAATAACAATTAAAAAGGATATGAGTGGTTTATCCTTACTCATATCCTTACCCTTTATTTTTTGAGTTAAATCCTCTTTGTAGTTATCAATTACAAAAAATTTAACTTTATTTGCTTACAGGAACAACAGCTCCATCATATTCTTCCTTAATAAAGTCTTGAATTTCTTCAGAACGAAGTACCTCAACTAACGTTTGAAGGTTTTCGTTATTCTCATCTTCACTACGAGCTGCAATAACATTAACATAAGGTGAATCCGAACCTTCTAAAATAATGGCATCTTCTTCAGGTACAAGTCCTGCTTCAATCGCGTAGTTTGTGTTAATCGCAACTAATGCATTCTCTTCGCGGTTATAGAACTCTGGTAATAAACCTGCTTCAATACTAGCATCAAATTTTAGATTTAATGGGTTTTCAGCAATATCATCTAGCGTTGCTGAAACTGGGTCTATCCCTTCTTTAATTTTTATTAAATCGTGATTTTGCAGTAATGCTAGCACACGACCATGGTCCGCAACTGAACGGCTTAGTAGTACAGTGGTTCCTTCTTTAATGTCATCAACACTTTTGATATTTTTTGAGTAAATTCCCATTGGCTCAATATGAATGCCGCCTAAATTAACAAAGTCATACCCGAATTCTTTCTTTTGATCTTTCAAATACGGAATGTGCTGAAAGTAATTAGCATCTAAAGTACCGTTACTTAAATCTTCATTTGGTAACACATAATCTTGATATGACTCAATATTTAATGTGATTCCTTTTCCCTCTAATAATGGTTTAGCTTCTTCTAGTATTTCAGCGTGCGGAACACTTGTTGCACCTACTGTGATTTCGTTTGATTCTTCTTCTGAACTTCCTGAATCTCCTGCATTTCCTGATTCACCAGAAGTACCGCATGCGACTAAAACTAATGATAATAAACCGAATAAAAATAGTGCGCTTATTTTTTTCATTTTAAAAAGCTCCCTTCAATATCTTCTTTTTATTTATGTTCAGTTGTAAACAACTTACTAACGTTTATCTAATGTTTTGGATAGGAAATCTCCAATGAATTGAAAAATAAAAACAATAACTACAATAAAGATTGTACAAGCAACGACAACATCAATATCTCGCCTTTGAAACCCTTTCAAATAAGCAAGGTCCCCTAGACCTCCCGCACCGATAACTCCGGCCATTGCTGTATAACTGATAAGGGCAATGGCAGTAACCGTAATTCCTGAGATTAGCGCCGGCATCGATTCTGGAAGCAACACTTTAAAGATAATCGTTCGAGTCTTTGCTCCCATTGACTTCGCTGCTTCAATGACTCCCTTGTCAACTTCTTTAAATGCAATTTCTACAAGTCTTGCATAGAAAGGTGCTGCGCCAATAATCAAAGCTGGTAGTGCTGCTTTAGGGCCCCTAATCGTTCCCATTAAGAAGTCCGTAAATGGGAATAACAATAAGATTAGTATTATAAACGGTATAGCACGGAAAACGTTGACGACTGTTGCTGTCACGCCATTTAACAATTTATTTTGCCACAAGTTCCCTTTCTCAGTTAAAAACAATAAAAGACCTAATAAAATTCCAAGAATCAATGTGCCAATCACTGAAATAATCGTCATGTATAAAGTTTCGTAAGTGGCTGTCCACATTTCATCCATTTGTACATTTGGAAATAAATCAGTCAACATCTTGAATCACCTCAACTTCCACACCCGATGACTGAATATAGTTGATCGTTTCGGTGATAACCTTTTGATCGCCACTAATCTCAACATAAAGCGTTCCATAAGCTCCTTCTTGAGTTGGCGAAATGGAACCTTGTAAAATGTTAATGTCAACAACGTACTTTCTTAATACATCTGAAATGAGTGCCCGCTTTGCATCATTACCGATGAAGTGAAGTTTAACCACTTCGCTATTTGAATCGTTAGTGACGAATCGATGTAAACCTTCTTGGTTATGCTCGAGTGGACTGAGTTGCTGCACAAAGCGCTTAGCAGTTTTAGACTGCGGTTTCACAAATACATCTAACACGTCACCTTGTTCAACGACCTTGCCTTGATCCATAACAGCTACGCGGTGACAAATTTTCTGAATCACATGCATCTCGTGAGTGATCATGATAATCGTTAAGTTTAGTTTTTTATTAATAGATACAAGAAGATCCAAAATATCATCCGTTGTTTCTGGGTCTAATGCAGAAGTTGCCTCATCACAAAGTAAGACGTCTGGATCATTTGCCAGCGCTCTGGCAATCCCAACGCGCTGCTTTTGACCGCCACTTAATTGAGATGGATAAGAATTTTCTCTTCCCTTCAGACCAACAAGCTCGATTAATTCAGATACTTTCTCTTTACGTTCTGATTTTGAAACACCCGCAATTTCAAGCGGGAAAGCAATGTTCTCAAACACTGTTCTTGACCAAAGCAGATTAAAGTGCTGAAAAATCATCCCGATTTTCTGGCGCTCTTTACGAAGCTTGCCTATATTTAAGCTTGTAATATTGGTCTGATTAATCGTAACGTCCCCGTTCGTTGGTTCCTCTAAGCGGTTAATCAATCTAATGAAAGTACTTTTCCCCGCGCCACTGTAACCAATGACACCGAAAATCTCACCTTTATCTATGTTAATAGACACATCATCGACGGCTTTAACTTCTTGATGTTTTGTTTTAAAGACCTTTGACAATCCTTTAATTGAAATCATGTAAAAATCTCCCTTTAACCCTTTTAATCATTAATGATTTAATCAGTAAAAAGACCTTTCCGTTCATAAGAGAACAGAAAGGTACATCCGTTCTCTTATCTACCAAAGCATCATACTTTGCAGGAATTAGCACCTGTCAGGAACACCTGATGGTTGCCGGGCTTCGTAGGGCCAGTCCCTCCACCTCTCTGGATAAGAGTATTATTTGTATATTTTTATATATAAATCATCTTAGTGAATATTCTTAGGACGAAAAATAAAAAAGCCCTTTTCATGCAAGCGCAAGAAAAGAGCCGAATTCACCGTCACTTTTCTTATCTTGCAATGAATCTCTTCATTGCTGGAATTAGCACCTGTTAGGAATATCCTAATGGTTGCCGGGCTTCGCAGGGCCAGTTCCCTCCGCCTCTCTGGATAAGAAATCATGTTTTATTAATTTGATTGATTTTTATGTTAGCATGGTAATGTAGACAAGTCAATAATAAAATCTTATTAAAGGATGATCAACAATGAAAGCACCAATTTTCGAACTTCCTTTCCTAGATAGTCCTAACCAAACATTTAATTTAGAAGATGTATTAGGAAAAAAAGTCGTTCTAATAACTTTTTGGGTGTCATGGTGCCCTGACTGCGCTCGTGACCTTCCTAAAAAAGAGCAGTTCTATAAAACATCTCGCAATGATGAATTAGAAATGCTGACGATTAATGTTACGAGTCGTGAGCATGGTGAAGAAGAAGCGCTAAAATATCAGGAACAATTTTTAACAGAACCTGTTCTAAAAGATAACGGACGAGAAGTTTATGACCTATACGAATGTGAAGGTGTTCCAACAACCATCATTATAGATAAAGAGGGACAAGTCGTTGGACATTTTGGAGATCAAGCTGAATTCGTCTCCATCGTTCATAAATTAAGCGAGGCCTTAAACTAAGTAAGGCCCCATTTCTTTCAATAAGTATGGAACAGAATGAAATGTGTACAATCGATCTTTAAGCTCGCCTTGTCTAAATACCATCAAGCATGGAACGCTTGTCACTTCATGTGCTTGCACCCAGTCAGGTGCTAACGTTGCATTAAGTTCATAAAATTTATCTTGTTCTAAAGTTTCTTCAATATATTCAAGCATTCGCCGAGCTACTTTACACGTCCCGCAGAAAGGACTATTCACAAACACGATGTGATAGTCCTTTTTTTGGGTTATAAAGTGAGCTTGTTTCTGGCTTATTTCAATCACGATTAAAACCCTTTCAAGTACTCCGTTTTGACTTTCATATTAGCTGACAATAATAAAGATGCTAACACATTCTCAGGTGCATCCTCAACTTCGCGGTACTTTTTATCAATATAAATGTTCTCAGCATGGGATAGCTCTTGATTTAACATTTTTCGTAACTTTTTACCAGGCTCATCCGTATCGGTGAAAATATACACATCTCGTTCGAACAATTGATAATCATCCACAAGCTCTTCAAGTGCGTCAATACCTAAAGTTCCAAATGTACAAAGTATAAAAACATCTTCATCATCTAAGATCTTCTGAATCTTTTTACGATCCTGTTTACCCTCTACAATTAACACTCTCGGTAATTCATCCATGTCATCACCATCTATCATCATTGAGCGACATTTCGCTTAGTATTATTTATATTCTCACCATTTTATTTAAACTAGTCATTATGTTTAGATATAAGAAAAGCCGACCCAATAGGATCAGCCTTTTTTCGAGATTACTCAGAATCTGTCATTTCTTGATATTCATCTGCGTCCATTAAGTCATCTAGCTGAGAATCGTCACTTAGTTCAACAACAACCATCCAAGCTTTTTCGAATGGTGATTCGTTTACTAATTCAGGACTATCTTCAAGCTCTTCATTAATTTCAACAATCTTACCTGAAACTGGAGCGTAAAGCTCAGAAACTGTTTTAACAGATTCAACGCTACCGAACGGCTCATCTAATTCTAGTTCGTCTCCTACTTCTGGTAGTTCAACGAATACGATGTCGCCTAGTTCATCTTGTGCGAATTCTGTAATTCCAATTCTAACTTTGTCTCCTTCAACTTTTACCCATTCGTGTTCTTTAGAATAACGATACTCTTTCGGTAAGCTCATTTCTTAACCCTCCAACTTTTCAATATCTAAAGTTAATGATACAACAAAATACTGATTTTTTACACAATATTAATTAAGTTATTTCCAAGTTTCCTCAAAAGTTTCTTCTTTGAACCCGACTGTTACGTTTTGGCCATCTGTTACAATCGGCCGCTTGATCAACATTCCATCTGAAGCCAAAAGTTCGGTCATCTCATCTTCAGACATACCTTTTAACTTGTCTTTAAGTCCTAGCTCTCTGTACTTTTTCCCAGACGTGTTAAAAAACTTTTTGGCTGGAAGCTCGCTTTTCTGAATAAAACTCTTTAACTCCTCTTGAGACGGAGGATTGTCAACAATATGTATGGAATCATACTCAACTCCATTTTCATCTAACCATTTTAACGCTTTACGGCATGTCCCGCATTTCGGGTACTGATAGACTTTTAAACCCATGAGAGCACCTCCTAATTGGTATCATAACATAAAAATTTAGGATTCGGATATTTAAAGTGTTGCTATTGAGGTTTAGTTATTAGCGGATTAGCTTTCTTTAGCTGTGTTTCGTCCTCTTATGGGCGTTTATCCCATTCCTATAGGTGTGTTTCGCTTCCCTATGGGTGTGTTTTTCCTTTCCTATGGGTGTGTTCCACATTCCTATGGGTGTAACTCACTCCTATTAAAAAACAGCCGGGAGCACACCCGGCTGTTTACCTTATAAATTAAACAACATATTTTTCAGCGTCGATAATCGCAGCTGCGATTTCACGCTTCTTCTCAATCACGTTAATTGGATCGTGACGAGTAAGCTTGCGAAGTGCACCTAGCATCATGCGTAGGCTGTCACCTTCATCGCTTGCGATTAATGTTTCTTTCGCGTGAGCTTCAATGCGGTTAAACGCTTCTTGTACGTAAACTTGAGTTAAGTTAAGTTTCTGCTTGCTCTTCTCAGAACCAGCGCTATCTAATGATTTTTGCGTACGTAGAATCGCTGATTCCATGTTATAAATCTCAGCAGCAACGTCTGCAATGTTCACTAATAACTCTTGCTCTTGCTCAAGCTTTTCACCGTATTTCTGAGCTGCAATACCTGCTACTAATAAACCAATTTTCTTAGCATTCTTAAGTAGGTAGTATTCTTGCTCAAGTGGCTCATCGCCAACAGGTTCAGGCATCATTGTCATGAGTTCTTCTTGTAGGCCTTGAGCTTTTTGTAATAAAGGAAGTTCACCTTTCATGGCCTTCTTCATGAAAGTTCCAGGTACTAGCATACGGTTGATTTCGTTTGTACCTTCGAAAATACGGTTGATACGCGAGTCGCGGTACATACGCTCAACTTCATATTCTTGCATGAAGCCATAACCACCGTGGATTTGAACTGCTTCATCTACTGCAAAGTCTAGTAATTCAGTTGCCATATATTTGTTCATGGAGCACTCAATTGCGTATTCTGCGATACTTTTCGCAACTTCATTACCTTCGTTAAGCTGCTCTTTCGTAAGGCCGCCTAAACGCTGTTCGAATAAACCAACTGTACGGTAAACTGCACTTTCGTTTGCATACGTGTTTGCCGCAACGCTTGCTAGTTTCTCTTGAATAAGACGGAATTTAGAAATTGGTGTGTTGAACTGTTTACGCTCATTAGCATATTTAGTTGCCACTTCAATCGCGTGCTTAGCGCCACCAACGCCGCCAATTGCTAGCTTGTAACGTCCAACGTTTAGGATGTTGAATGCGATCACGTGTCCGCGACCAATTTCGCCTAAAACGTTCTCAACTGGTACTTCAGCATCTTCTAAGATTAAGGTACGAGTAGAAGACGATTTAATACCCATTTTCTTCTCTTCAGCACCTGTTGATACGCCTGGGAATTCACGTTCAACGATAAATGCTGTGAATTTCTCGCCATCAATTTTCGCATAAACAACGAACACATCTGCGAAAGCAGAGTTGGTAATCCACTGTTTTTCTCCGTTTAATACGTAGTGAGTTCCAGCTTCATTTAATTTCGCTGTCGTCTTTGCACCTAATGCATCTGATCCAGAACCTGGCTCAGTTAAGGCATAGGCTGCTAATTTTTCACCCGTTGCTAAAGCAGGTAAATATTTTTGCTTTTGCTCTTCATTTCCGAAAAATACGATTGGAAGTGAACCAATACCAACATGTGCACCGTGTGTAATTGAAAAACCACCAGCTAGTGACATTTTTTCAGTAATTAGTGAAGACGTGATTTTATCAAGCTCTAAACCACCATATTCTTCAGGAACATCTGCACCTAATAGACCAAGTTCCCCTGCTTTCTTTAATAAATCAACTGACTTATCAAACTCATGGTTTTCTAAGTTATCAATCACTGGCCATACTTCATTCTTCACATACTCTTCAGTCGTTCTCGCAATCATCTTATGTTCTTCAGTAAAATCTTCAGGCGTTAAAATATCTTCAGCCTTCACATCTTCGACTAAGAAGCCGCCACCCTTAAATACTTTTTCAGTTGTTTCACTCATTTTAAAATCCCCCTTGGATATTAAAGTAATTCAAATACTCCAGCAGCGCCCATGCCGCCGCCAATACACATTGTTACGACACCATATTTCACATCACGACGCTTCATTTCGTTCATAAGTGAAATGGTTAGTTTGGTACCCGTACAACCTAGTGGGTGACCTAAAGCAATTGCACCACCATTGACGTTAACAATATCTTCGTTTAAGCCAAGCTCACGAATAACTTGTAACGACTGAGAGGCGAACGCTTCATTTAATTCGAATAAGCCAATGTCATCTAGTGTTAAACCTGCTTGTTCTACAGCTTTTGGTATGGCTTTTACAGGACCGACGCCCATGATTTCAGGCTCTACACCTGCTACCGTAAATGAATGGAACTTTAAGATTGGTTTAAGTCCTTCTTTTTCAGCCTTTTCACGATCCATCACTAAAACAGATGCCGCGCCATCACTCATTTGTGATGAGTTACCTGCTGTAACACTTCCTTTTACATTAAATGCAGGTTTTAGCTTTCCTAGAATATCTTTTGTCGTTCCGGCACGTACACCTTCGTCACGGTCAAGCGTAACTGTTGTTTCTTTTACTTTGTTATCAGGACCTAGCTCACGGTTTGTTACCTTAACTGGAACGATTTCGTCATCAAATTTACCTTCTTGTAATGCTTTCGCAGCACGTTCGTGACTACGAGCAGCGAATTCATCTTGATCTTCACGAGATACACCAAAACGTTGAGCAACTTCCTCTGCTGTATGCCCCATTGACATATAATAACCAGGAGCGTTCTGAACCAACTCAAGGTTTGGTTTAATCACATGGCCTCCCATCGGAATTAGGCTCATTGATTCAGCTCCGCCTGCTATAATCGCTTCACTACCTCCGACCATAATACGTTCAGCTGCATAAGCGATACTTTGTAAACCTGATGAGCAATAACGGTTGATGGTAATACCCGGTACATCATTAGGTAGTCCAGCAAGACCTGCAATATTACGTGCCATGTTCATCCCTTGTTCTGCTTCTGGCATCGCACATCCCATGATCACATCGTCAATCGGTCCATCATAGTTGTTTGCGCGTTTTAATGTTTCTTTAACCGTAAGCGCTGCTAGATCATCAGGGCGTGTATTAGCAAGTGTTCCTTTTTTCGCTTTACCTACAGGTGTTCTGGCACCCGCTACAATAACTGCTTCTCTCAAAATGGTTCCCCCTCTTCTATTCGAGATTTAACTCTTTAACGAACGATTAGTTACGTAATGGTTTTCCTTTTAATAGCATGTGCTGCATACGCTGCTGAGTCTTCGCTTCACCAATTAAGCTTAAGAACGCTTCACGCTCTAAATCAAGTAAGTATTGTTCATCAACTAACGTTCCGTATTTCAGACGACCGCCTGCTAGAACAAATGCTAGTTTCTCAGCAATCTTAAGGTCATATTCAGATGCATAGCCACTGTTTGCAAGTCCTTTTGCACCAAGTAGCATCGTTGCGTAACCCGCTTCACCAACAACTGGTACTTTTTCACGTTTTGGCGGGTTAAAACCAGCGTTGTGTAAGCTTAAAACTTTTTGCTTAGCATCATGAATTAAGTGGTCTCCATTTACGCTAATACTGTCTGTTCTTTCATCTAATAAACCGTTTTCAAATGCTTCAGCGGCAGATGTAGAAACTTTAGCCATTGCAATCTTTTCGAATACATCATTCGTTACTTTCTGAAGGTCAAAATCTACGCCTTCAGGAAGCCCTTTAAGCTGCTGAATATAGTATTCTTTGTTACCGCCACCACCAGGAATGAGGCCGACTCCAACTTCAACAAGACCCATGTAAGTTTCTTGTGAAGCTTGAACGCTGTGGGCTGGCAAGCAAACTTCAGTACCGCCGCCTAGGGTCATACCAAATGGAGCTGCAACAACTGGCTTTTCGTTATATTTAATATTCATCATCGCTTGTTGGAATTGTCTAATGACCATGTCTAACTCTGGGAAGTTAAAATCTTGCGCTTCCATGAGCATCATGCCAAGATTTGCCCCAACACAGAAGTTCTTACCTTGGTTTCCAATCACTAGACCCTTATAGTTCTTATTCACTTCCTCAAGCGACTGGTTGATCATTTGAATGGTATCTAAACCAATTGCATTGCTTTGTGAATGGAATTCTAGTAAGGCAACGTTATCGCCTAAGTCTATTAAGCTAGCACCAGCGTTTTTCTTAATAACACCATTAGCTTGTTTGTGTAACTTAAGGTTTATTTCTTTAGGGTTAACTTCTTTTTCTACATATTCACCATTATGGTAGAAGTACACTTTACCATTTTCCGTTTTATAGAATGATTCAATGCCTTTCTCAAGCATTTCATCAACCCATGCAGGAACGGTCACACCTTCTTCTTTCATGCGTTCAACTGACTGTTTAACACCAATAGCATCCCACATTTCAAAAGGTCCAAGCTCCCAGCCGAAGCCCCATTTCATCGCTTCGTCAATGGCATTGATATCATCCGCAATTTCTCCTAAAAGTTCAGCTGAGTAAATTAGCGTTGGTTTGGAAATGTTCCAAACTAAGTCTCCAGCACGATCGCCTTTTGCATTTACAATGGCACGTACTTTACGTTTAGAACCTTTTTCTTGCTTAGCCATTTCAGTTGCTTGAGTTTTTAATTTCTTACGTTCTTCATAATCTAATGTCTCAGGATTTAACTCTAAGATCTGGCTTCCTTCTTTACCTTTTTTCTTCAGGAAAAATCCTTGACCTGACTTGGCACCAAGCCAGCCTTTTTCATTCATTTGCTTCATGAATTCAGGAATAACAAACGCTTCTTTTTCGTTTCCATCGACATTGTCATAGACATTTTTCGCAACATGGACAAATGTATCTAAGCCGACTACATCTAGAGTACGGAAAGTTGCACTCTTAGGTCTACCAATCATTGGACCAGTGACAGAATCAACTTCTCCAATCGAATAACCGCCTTTTAACATTTCTTTAACCGTTATTAGTAGCCCGTATGTACCAATACGGTTGGCGATGAAGTTTGGAGTGTCTTTCGCTTCAACAACACCTTTTCCAAGAACGTCTTCCCCAAATGTTTTCACAAAATCTAAGACTTTTGGATCTGTATCTTTATTCGGAATGACTTCTAATAACTTTAAGTAGCGAGGTGGGTTAAAGAAGTGCGTTCCTAAGAAGTGATTCTTAAAATCTTCTGAACGTCCTTCTGCCATCGCATTAATCGAAATACCTGATGTATTCGATGACACTAAAGTGCCATCTGTACGATGGGTTTCAACTTGCTCATATACCTTTTTCTTAATATCTAAGTTTTCAACAACCACTTCAATGACCCAGTCAACGTCTTTAATTTGCTCCATGTGATCATCAAAGTTACCAACTTGAATTAAATCAAGACTCTTCTTACTCGTAATTGGAGATGGTTTTTGCTTCTTAAGCTTCTCCTTATTACTAGCTGCAATACGATTACGTACTGCTGGGTCTTCTAATGTTAAACCTTTTTTCTTTTCAGCTTCAGTTAGTTCACGTGGCACGATGTCCAACATGAGCGTCGGGATTCCCACGTTAGCCAAGTGTGCGGCAATACCAGAACCCATCACACCAGAGCCTAATACTGCTGCGCGCTTGATTTTACGGTTCATGAAATGTTCCCCCTGTTCTTGAATGAATACTCATTCATTTTTATGGTAAAAAATATTGGATAGGTTAAACTACCCAATAAAATAATCTACTTTAACTATAAAATATTTTCAGATATTTCGCAAATACTTTATCATTATTTTTTGAAAATTCCTTTTAACACAAAGGCTACGTTAGCTGGACGTTCAGCTAGACGTCTCATATTATAGCCAAACCAATCATTCCCATAAGGAACATAAACGCGCATCGTATAGCCTTCTTTAACTAGCTTCTCTTGAAGTTCTTGTCTAATACCATATAACATTTGAAATTCAAACTGGTCATTTGAGATCCCTTGTTCATTCACAAACTCTTTTGTGAAATCAATCATCGCATCATCATGTGTTGCGACAGCCGTATAATTTCCATTTGTTAAGTGCAGTTTAATGATCTTTTTAAAATTCTCATCCACATCTTTTTTATCTGGATAAGCTACCTTAGGTGATTCCTTATATGCCCCTTTAACTAAACGCAGATTCGGATTATATTGATCTAGGTGTTTAATGTCATCAACGGTTCTGTATAAGTAAGCTTGTAATACTGTTCCTAGACCATCATACTCTTGCTTTAATTCTTCAAATATATCTAATGTTAATTGACAGCGTTCATAGTCTTCCATATCAATCGTTACGAAAACACCATGCTTTTTCCCTGCTTCTAATATTTTACGCATGTTGTTCATAACGAGTTCCTTAGAAATGTCTAAGCCCATCGATGTCATTTTTAGTGAGAGCTGAGAATCTAGATTTTGACTAGCGATGGTCTCTATTGCACGTACGCATTGTTCTGTACGTTCACGAGCTTCGTTTTCATCGTTAACAAACTCCCCTAAATGGTCTAGTGTGACCGTCATACCTTTTTTATTAAGCTCACGAATAGCTTCTGCTGCTTCTTCTATCGTTTCGCCCGCTACAAAACGTGACGCGAACATTTTAAAGCCATACTTTTTGGCTAATTTAGTAAAAAACTTGTTATTAGATAGGAATAAGAAAAACTTACGCATTAACTTCTCAATCATGATGTTCCCCCCCAATTGCTTCTATATATGTGAAACCGGTTTCTATTTTACCATTTTTTCGACAAAAAAGATAACTAAAATTTTGGGAAAAATGATTCTTTTGCTTCTCCAAAAATTCAAACACTAAAAAGCCCCTATCGTTGCACTGGCAACAATAAGGGCTTCATTAATTATTTAGCTGCTTGATCAATTGCGTTCATCATTGTCTTCTCGATGTCTTTAGCAAAATCTTTTACGTCTTGCTGATCGATGTTTTCCATTAATACAGTAGGTCTCGGCATTCCGATCTTAGTACTACCATCCTTACTAGAATAAACAACTACTTTACAAGGAAGGAAGTAGCTGACCTTTTCTTCCATTTCTAACACTTCACTTGCAGCCTTTGGATTACAAACTTCTAAAATCCTAAATGTTTGGGTGAAATTATCAAATCCCTTGTTATGAAGTGTTTCTTTTACATCAAAATCCCAAAGTACACCAAACTTTACTTCTTTTAATGAATTGGATAGCGCTTCAACAGCTTCATCTACCGACTGACTAGTAGTAACTGTATAATCAAACATGACTAATCCCTCCTATTTAAATCTATAGTCATTATACCCAAAATACATTCAACACAAAACATTACCTAAATCGTAAGCGTTCCTATTTACAAATCGTAATCATTACGATAAACTAAAAAAGTCAACAAGGAATTGAATTATATTTTGGAGGATACAACTATGAAAATTATTAAATTACTAAGCGTAATGATTATTGGACTTATTCTTTTATATGCTTGTCAAAACACATCATCTTCAACATCTGAAGATCAAACCGAACATCATAAAATTGTGACTTCGATTTATCCAATTGAGTATATCGTTTCAGAGATTGGCGTTGATGTGGTCACTGTTGAGACAGTCGTACCTTCTGGAGCCGACGCTCATTCATATGAACCATCAACCAAAACGATGCTTGAGCTCAGTGAGGCAGACGGTTTCTTCTATATCGGTGAGGGAATGGAAAGCTTTTCTGAAACAATGGCTGAAACAGTCAATAATGAAGGCGTTCAGACTTTAGAACTCGCTAAGCACCACGATCTATTCGAAACGATCCATAACGAAGAAGTGGCCGTAACAGCGGAGTCTAATGAAGATGAACACGAAGGCCATAATCACGGCGAATTTGATCCGCACTTTTGGCTGGATCCAACGAGAATGGTTGAAGCGGGTGACGTAATCCTTGATCAGCTAATCACGATGTACCCTGAACAAGAAGATACACTCAAACAAAACTTTGAAACTTTTAAAGATAATATGAACGACTTAGACCAGCAATACCAATCAAGTTTCGAAAATGAGATTAACATCTTAGTAACTCATAAATCCTTTTCGTATCTTGAACAACGTTATCCAATTAAACAATATTCAATTAGAGGTCTGTCGTCATCTCAGGAGCCATCTCAGAAAGAACTACTGCAACTTTTTGACCAAATAGAAAATATGGAATTGGAGCACATTATATTAGAAACAAACTCCGAAGACCGTTTAGCCAAAACAATTGCGGAAGAAATGGAACTTACGCCATATTATCTAAGTAACCTCTCTTCAAGAACTGAAGAACAAATTAATCAAAATAAAGATTACTACGATATCATGATTGATAATTTAAATGTATTAAAAGAGATAAAGGGTGATTAACATGTCTAAACCCATTTTAACGGTAAGGAATGTATCCCACCGTTATGAAAAGCAACCAGTACTTGAAAATATAACTTTTGAAATTAATAAAGGTTCATTCGTAGGTTTAGTAGGGCCAAACGGGTCTGGCAAAACCACTTTAATCAAACTGCTGTTAGGTATTGAAAAATTACAGCGTGGTGAGATTTCAGCATTTGGCCAGCCCATTCAAAAGTTTAAAAATAAAGGCCGCATTAGTTATGTTTCTCAGAAGGCAAACTCTTTTGGACGTGGATTCCCAGCGACTGTAAAAGAAGTAGTATCCATGGGAGTCATGCATAATCAAAAACCATTACTTCCAGGTCAGAAAAACACATTAGAGCTAGTTAAACACGCCCTTAAACAAGTCAACATGGAGGATTACCTTAACCGTAACATTGGTGACTTGTCTGGCGGACAGCAGCAACGTGTCTTTATCGCAAGAGCTATTGCAAATGAACCTGAACTTCTCATTTTAGATGAACCAACTGTAGGCGTGGACTCACAAAACGTCGAGCAATTTTATCAGCTATTGTCACGTTTAAATCAAGATCTGGGTATTACACTCGTATTAGTTTCACACGATATTGGAGCCATTACGACTTATGTTACAGATTTATTATGTTTGAATAGGACGATCCACTACCACGGAAATCCGAATGACTTTGAAAATATGCCAGATGAACAACGTTCTAAACTGTATGGACACAACATTAATACCATCACACACGATCACTAGAAAGGGGCGAGTAGGTTGTTAGATGCATTATTTCAATATGAATTATTAAGAAACACTTTTTATACTGGATTGCTTGTCGGACTTATTGCCCCTTTATTAGGTGCTTTTATTGTCGTAAGGCGCCAGTCAATGATTGCAGACGGTTTGTCTCACGTCACCTTAGCTGGACTGGCATTTGGTCTTTTAATGCAAAAAAAATATACTTTATTAATTTTCACGCCATTTCATACGGGCATTTTGTTTTCAGTAATAGGAGCACTTATTATTGAAAATTTACGCGAAGTCTATAAAGCTTTCCAGGAAATTGCGATTCCGATTATTTTATCTGTCGGTGTTGGGTTAAGCATTGTATTTATTGCCTTAGCTGATGGAATTAGTACTGATATTTACAGTTATTTATTTGGGTCCATCGCAGCTATTAGTAGCGAAGATTTACGCTTAATTCTATTTATAACATGGTTAGTCGTATCATTTATTGTTTTAAGCTACAAAGAATTATTTGCCCTATCATTTGATTCTGAGTTTGCGATTGTGTCTGGTGTTAAGGCTAAAACGCTTAATTTTATATTTATCTTAATGACAGCACTTGTCATATCAGCGTCCATTCGTATTGTTGGTGTATTACTCGTATCAGCACTGATGACATTACCTGTTGCAACAGCGATGAGACTAGCGAAAAGTTTTAAACAGACTATTTTTTATAGTATTATGTTTGGTGAGGTCGCTATTATAATAGGACTCATAACAGGTTATTATTTTGAAATTCCGCCTGGTGGTACGATTGTCATTACATCAGCTTTACTACTAGGCTTTATTCTACTATTCAAGAAGATCACAGCCTCACGAACACTAAAAAAGGATGATGGTTATGCAGCTTAATCAAGCTCTATCAATCTTAAAAGAAGAAGGTTATAAGTATACAACAAAACGGGAAGATATTTTAAACTTCTTTAATCAAGAAGATGGTTATCGAACAGCTAATGATGTCTTACAATTTCTAAGTGGAAAATATAACGGCATAAGCTATGACACCATCTATCGAAATTTACACCTTTTTAGTGAGTTAAATATACTAGAGTCGACTGAACTTAGTGGAGAAAAGCACTTTAGACTGTCATGTGGCCATGATGAACACCATCACCATTTTATATGTAAGTCTTGCGGAAAAACAAAGGCTATTAAATCATGTCCTATGAATCTTTTAAATGTAGACTTTAACGGCTATTTGATCGAAAATCATAAGTTTGAAATTTACGGCTTATGTCCGAAATGTAACTAAGAAAAAGTGGTTCTGGGTCCCCCGTGGAAAGCGAGGGCCTAACCTGTAAGGTTTAAATATTTTTCATTTTAAAAAGCAGCAGGTGCTTAAAACCTGCTGCTTTTATTGATTTTATTTAACTGTACGAAGTGGCTGCTGAGTTGGTACATCTTCATCTGCTTCTTCTACATAACCACGTTTCATATTACCTTTGATTGCCACGTTCATAAGCACACCCAGTGTCGCAAACGTAATTAACATCGAAGAACCACCATAACTTATTAAAGGAAGCGTGATCCCCGTAATTGGCATACTTCCAGAGATTGCACCTAGATTAATAATGGCCTGACTGATAATTTGAAAAGTAATTCCAAGTGCTAATAAACGTCCGAAACGATCCGGAGCACGCTTGGCAATCATAACACCTTTATACATCAATGCCATAAACGTTATGATGACAAACAGGACACCAAATAATCCGAGTTCTTCTGCAATCACCGACATGATGAAATCAGTATGAGCCTCTGGCAGATAACCTGCTTTTTGTACCCCGTTACCCAATCCAACACCATTCACCTTCCCTGATGCAATAGCAATTAACGATTGAATAAGCTGATAGCCTTCACCTGAAGGATCTTCAAATGGGCTAAGGAATGAAGTAAAACGGTCGCGGCGATATCCTGCTCCAAAAATTAAAACCAAAACCAATGCAATGGCTGCCCCACCAATTGTGAATAGATGTCTAAATCTAGCACCTGAGAATAACAATATAATTCCACAGGCAATCAAAATGGAAGTTGCCGTTCCTAAGTCAGGCTGCAATACGATCAAACCGAACACAAACCCAAGTAATAAAATCGGGGGTAGGACACCTTGTTTAAAATCATCTAAACGATCTTGTTTTCTCGTTAGTATATGTGAGAAATACAAAACCATCGTAATTTTAGCAAGCTCAGATGGTTGGAACAGAAAAATTTTAAAATCTAACCAGCGAGTTGCCCCATTAACAGTAACACCCATACTAGTTAATACTAAAACTAAGAATATGACGGTTATTATAAATGCGGGCTGCGTTAATTTTCTTAATGAACGATAAGAAAACATACTCGAGAAAAAGAAAATGACGAGCCCTAAGACCAGCCAAATCCTCTGCCGTTCGAAATAATAACCTGAATCATTTATGGAAGGGTCTAGTCCTGCTTCAACAAAACTAGCACTATAGACCATAACTAGTCCAAACAATGAAAGTAATAATATAATAACTAATAACGGATAATCTAAATTTCTTAAATGTTTTTTCAACCCTAACACCATCCTATTTAATATCATAACTTAAAAGCAGGACAAACAGAATAGGATATTTGACTGAATTATGTATAAAGGCTATCCAGGTCTTCCCTAGATAGCCTTGTGTTTTAAACAGTTGGTTGCTTATTAATCTTCTTCACATCATCTAGATATTCTTCATAAGTCATCGACTTATCAATAATACCTTCGTCCTTAATTTCGATAATGCGATTAGCAATCGTTTGAATGAACTGGTGGTCGTGTGAACTAAAGATGACCGAGCCTTTAAATTTAATAAGTCCGTTGTTTAACGACTGAATTGACTCTAAATCTAAGTGGTTTGTTGGGTCATCTAATATTAATACGTTCGCATTACTTAACATCATGCGTGACAGCATGCAGCGAACTTTCTCACCACCTGATAGAACACTCGCCTTCTTAAACACATCATCACCAGAGAATAACATGCGGCCTAAGAAGCTTCGCATGAATGTTTCTGTTTCGTCTTCTGGTGCATATTGACGTAACCAATTGATTAAGTTTTTGTCAGAGCCTTCGAAGAATTCCGAGTTATCTTTAGGGAAGTACGATTGAGATGTAGTCACACCCCATTTGTATTCACCTTCATCTGGCTCCATTTCACCCATTAAAATTTTCATTAGAGTCGTAACCGCAAAGTCATCACCTAACAAAGCAACTTTATCGTCTTTTTCAAGTCTAAATGTGACGTTATTTAAGACCTTTTTACCGTCGATCGTTTTGCTTAAGTTCTTAACTTCTAATAAGTCATTCCCAATTTCACGTTCAGGTGTGAACGCAATGTAAGGATACTTTCTTGATGATGGTTTAATATCTTCTATATCAATTTTATCAAGTAATTTCTTACGTGAAGTTGCCTGACGTGATTTCGACGCGTTCGCACTAAAGCGCGCGATGAACTCTTTAAGCTCTTTAACCTTCTCTTCTTTCTTCTTGTTCTGCTCTTGTTGCATCTTAAGAGCTAACTGACTTGATTCATACCAGAAATCATAGTTCCCGACATAAAGCGTAATCTTTTCAAAATCTAAATCAGCAATGTGTGTACACACATTATTTAAGAAGTTACGGTCGTGAGAGACAACAATAACGGTATTCTCAAAGTTGATTAAAAACTCTTCTAACCAGCGAATCGCCTGAATATCAAGTCCGTTTGTCGGCTCATCTAAAAGTAAAATGTCAGGGTTACCAAATAGAGCCTGAGCTAGTAAGACTTTTACACGATCTGCTTCTGAAAGCTCAGACATTTTCTTATCATGAACGTCATCAGATACTCCTAACCCACGAAGTAATGTCGCTGCGTCACCCTCAGCTTCCCAGCCATTTAGCTCTGCAAACTCACCTTCGAGTTCAGCAGCACGCATGCCGTCTTCTTCTGTGAACTCACCTTTTGCGTAGATTTCATCTTTTTCTTGAATAATCTCATGAAGGCGCGTATGCCCCATAATGACAACATCAAGAACTTTTTCATCTTCATAAGCATAGTGATCCTGTTTAAGAACCGCAATACGTTCATCTTTTCCAACTGATACATGACCTTCTTGAGGTTCAATTTCACCAGATAATATTTTTAGAAATGTTGATTTACCAGCACCGTTAGCACCGATTAAACCGTAACAATTTCCATTTGTAAATTTGATTGAAACATTTTCAAATAGTTTACGGCTTGGAAAGCGTAAACTTACGTTTGTTGCTTGTAGCATGTTCAAAGTCCTCCACAAAATAAAATTAACCTTTTTCATTATAGCATCAATGTGAAGGGTTTGACGAATGTTAACTAAGGCTTTAACACAACCTTAATACAATTGTCTTCACGGCCATTGAAAATCTTATAACCATGGGGCGCTTCCTCAAGCGGAATTTTGTGCGTAATAATTTCAGTCGGATCGATTTTTTCATTTACAATCATGTCGTAAATCTTAGGCATAATTGGGATGACAGGTGCTTGCCCCATTTTTAACGTAACATTTCTTGAAAAGAAGGCACCTAATGGAAAGACATTATAGTTACTGCCGTAAACACCCGTTAACTGTACCGTCCCTGATTTTTTAACGGCTTTAGTCGATATTTGAATTGGCCCGAGTGTCCCGCCTTGAAGCTTTAATTTTTGTTCTAAAAATTCAAGTGGTGACTTTTTACCATCCATACCTACGCAATCAATGACAACATCCGCGCCGCCTTTTGTTATTTCTTTTAAATGCTCTCCCATATCAGGGTATTTCGTGAACTCAAACACTTCTACTTGATTCGTACGCTTGGCATGATCCATTCGATAATCTAAATAATCAATTGCTATCACCCGTTCTGCGCCTTTAAGCCATGCAAACTTTTGTGCCATTATCCCAATCGGCCCACAACCAAGTACAATGACTGTATCTCCTTTTTTTACCCCTGCGTGCTCTACACTCCAATAAGCCGTTGGAAGAACGTCCGATAAAAATAATAGCGATTCATCATCCATTTCGTTTTCTTCTGGCACCACAAAAGGTGTGTAATTCGCAAACGGGACTCTTAGATACTCTGCTTGTCCTCCAGGGTAGTTTCCAAACTTTTCGGTGTAACCGAAATAACCACCTGAATCGTAATGAGGATTCGAGTTGTCGCATTGACTAGTAATGCCTTGATCACAATAGACGCAATGACCACACGCAACATTAAAAGGAATAATGACGCGATCACCTTTTTTTACCCTGGTAACCTCAGGCCCAACCTCTTCAACAATCCCCATTGGTTCATGACCGATCATATATCCTTTTGGGAGTGGCATATTACCTTGATAAAGGTGTAAATCCGAACCACAAATAGCGGTTGATGTAATTTTAACTATAATATCATCTTTCTTTTCAAGCTTTGGATCATCTTCTTCTGTCACATCTACTTTATATGGCATTCGATAAGTCACTGCCCTCATGTTCATCAGCTCCATTTTTTCTTGTAGTTTTCCAGTAGAACATGGTTTTATTCGAAAACTCACTTCCTTTTAATCCCTTTTATATAAAATGTTGAAATGAGCAAAGTAAATAGTAAAGAAATTAATAATGAGGGACACATGATGAATAAACCAATTAGCACGTGGTGTATTATCTCGATGGCATCGATTCCCTTAGTAATGACTTTAGGTAACTCGATGCTTATTCCAGTTTTGCCTATTTTTGAAAAACAACTAAATATCAGCTCTTTTCAATCGAGTTTAATTATTACCGTATACTCAATTGCAGCTATTTTCCTCATACCCATTGCGGGATATTTATCTGACCGAATTGGAAGGAAAAAAGTCATTGTTCCAAGTCTTCTTCTAACGCTAATAGGGGGATTAGTTGCGGGATTAGCTTCTGTATTTACAAAAGATCCATTTATTTGGATCTTAATTGGGAGGGTCTTACAAGGGTTTGGTGCCGCAGGGGCTGCGCCAATCGTTTTACCGCTCGTTGGCGATCTTTATAAAGACGACGATGAGAAGGCTAGCTCTTGCTTAGGTATTATTGAAACCTCAAATACATTTGGAAAAGTTTTAAGTCCCATCGTAGGTGCCGCACTCGCTGCGATTATATGGCATATTCCGTTTTTTGCGATTTCAGCTTTTAGTTTAATCTCGTTGATTTTTGTATTCTTTTTTATAAAAGTCCCTAAAGAAAAAGACGAGCCACCTGAGTTCAAAACTTTTTTACAAAACACAAAGGAAACATTTAAACAAGAAGGTAACTGGCTTTATGTTGTTTTTGGAATAGGAATTTATACGATGCTCGTTCTATTTGCTATTTTATTTTTCTTATCTGACATATTAGAAAAACAACATGGAATCGACGGGGTAAAGAAAGGGATTATATTAGCGATCCCGCTTCTGGTTTTATGTATTGCCTCATTAATGGCGGGTAAGAACATAAAAGGTGATTTAATCATTATGCGTATGATATTAATTATCGGATTATTGCTTATGGGGTTATTAATACCTTTTGTTGGTTTTTTTGAAAATAATGTTCGTGTATTACTGCTTTTGACGAGTCTTATTGGTCTTGCGATTGGAGCGATACTTCCAACACTTGATGCAATGATTACAGAGAATATCGATAAAGGCGAGCGAGGAACCATTACATCCATTTATAGTTCTGCTCGTTTTATTGGGGTAGCTGCTGGTCCTCCGTTAGTTTCGATTTTCATGCAGGAAGGACTTTCAGTGGCGTTAATCATTGCAGGGATTTTAGGTTTTGGGATTTTAGTCTGTGTATTCACATTTATCAAACCAACTGAAAACAATTAAAAATGAGGGCTACTCGCCCTCATTTTTATTTTGATTTTTAAATTGATAGTCTTGTTTTCCATCCGATTCAATGACGCCAAGTGTCGCATCATCAATATCTTTATCTTTTAAAAGCATATCCTCAACCTCAAATTTAATATCATCTGCATTCGCTAACGACATACCCTTCTCTAACTCCAAATAGCTTTCAACATGATATTGTCTACCTTCTTGAACGACTCTTAATTTATGAATGTCCACAACTTTTGGATGTTTCATGATGATTTCCGCTACTTTATTTTTCACTCGTTTAGGTGCTGAAACTCCGACAAGTCCAATCGTGTTTTCATAACCAATTTTTATGGCAATTCCAATGAGTAAAAGACCGATTAAAATAGTTCCAATCCCATCGACCAGGTAATTACCTGTTAATTCCGCGATCACAACTGCCACTAGCGCAACGAGCGCTCCTAACGTCGCTACAATATCTTCATAGAACACTAAACGTGTTGGTGGTGCTGAATACTTGACATTTTTGATTACACTCTTTATAAAACCATCTTTTGCGGTGTCAGCTTCAGACTCTGACACTACTTCTTTCATAACTTTCCATAACACCGCACCATCAACAACAACTGAAATGATTAATATGGTAAAGTTCAACCAGAAATTACCTGATTCTTTTGGATGCTGGATGATTTCCCAACCTTTATGCAGTGTCTCATAAGCCATAATCGAAACAACAATAACAGCTAATAATACAAATAAGTTCACGACTCGATTAAATCCAGTCGGAAATCGCTTCGTTGGCTCTTTTTCAGCTAATGCGCTCCCGAAATAAACCATTCCTTGGTTCAGCGCATCTGCTGTCGAATGGATTGCCGTTGCTAGCATGGCACCACTACCACTTATAAAAGCTGCAAACCATTTGACTATGGCAAGTCCTGTATTACCTAAGGCCGCTACGCCTGAGGACGTGTTACCCTTTTTAAGTAGTTCCCACATAACTCAAACCTCATCTCTTATCTTTATTTAACGTTATTTTTTACAACTAATAAAATTTGATACTTATTAGGCAAGCACCCTTATTAAATACACCAATATATTAACTATAGGTGAAGATTCATGCGAGTATATGTTGCTTTAATAAGCTTAAGTATCATCTGGGGATTAACCTTTATATTAATCAAAATGACAGTAGGTGACACAGGTGCATGGGGGATGGTATTTCTACGCTGCTTAATTGGCAGCTTATTTCTTCTGCCACTACTTATACTTAAATTGCGAAAAAGAACGTCCCCTATTCCATTTAAGCACCTCATCATTCTTGGAGTGATTAACTCAGGCATTCCTTGGGGTCTATTAGCCTGGAGTGAAACAGCCATCAATAGTAATACGACATCAGTTATTAATGCTTTAACACCCTTGTTTACTGCACTGGTTGGTTATTTGTTTTTTAAAAAGATTTTATTGAAAAGGCAATGGTTTGGAATCTTAACCGGATTCTTTGGCATTGTTATTTTAACTGAATTTCAAATTCATCAGCTTTTTGGTAGTGATTTTATTGGAATTGGGACAATGGTTTTGGCAACCATCTTCTACTCTTTTGGATCTCAGTATTTAAAGAAGCATCTTCAAAAAGAGGATTTAATCATAACGATTACATTATCCTTATTTGTCGGTTCATTAGTCGGTTTAATCATCGGCTATTTCACTCATGACTTACCGAAGTTCGCAGCTTTTGATGTCCAGA
Organism: Piscibacillus salipiscarius; assembly: GCF_042685285.1. Classification (NCBI taxonomy): domain Bacteria; kingdom Bacillati; phylum Bacillota; class Bacilli; order Caryophanales; family Bacillaceae; genus Piscibacillus; species Piscibacillus salipiscarius. The sequence continues at coordinate 23,448 of NZ_JBHUMZ010000047.1, forward strand.
CAACGTTGATTGTTTTAGCGCTCGGAGCCATTGGGTCTGGTGTTGCTCATATTCTGCTCTACTACATGATCATTCATGGAACGCCGGAATTTGCGGCGACTGTTGCGTATATCATTCCTATTACGGCTATTATTGCAAGCTACCTAATGCTAGGTGAACCGATTACGGTGAACTTAATTACGGGTATGATCTTTATATTCATAGGTGTTTATATAACTGGCCGTTACCGGAAAAATTAATACATCCCTGTGCTTTAGTTAGGCACAGGGTGTTCTTGATTTACGAGCAAATCAAAATGTTTTAAGGCTAATGGATCAGCCTGATAGTCATTCGATTTAAACGTTTGGTGAATGAATACTTCAGCAATGGCTAAATCCCGGTTCAATGTCTCACCTTCTTGTATTTGCTCAAGAGCTACGACGGCCTCGAACAAATCACTCATATTCTTCGCTAGCTTCTTCGGATACATGAGTTTGACTTGATCATCTGCTTGGCTTAGTTTCGTAACTGTTTCTTTTAATTCGACCATTCCCCTCTTAACTAATTGTATTAAGTCATTAGCCTTAATGGTCACTCTACTTAAACGCTGATTCAAGTCTTTTAAAAAAGCTTCGTGCACTTGATACTTTTCTAATAACCTTAACACTTCAAGTCCTAGTATATTAGTCGTTCCTTCCCATACGGTGAGCACTTGAGCATCCCTTAATAGTCTAGGGGGCACAAAATCCTCTATGTAGCCATTACCACCGTGCATCTCAATTGCTTCATGTGAAAACTCGATTGCCTGTTCAGCTGTTTCTTTCTTCATAATCGCAATATACAAACGAAGTAGTGCCTTTTCTTCATCTAGAGCATTTGAATTTGCCATTACGTCATCAAACATTTTCACAACTTCAAACGTTGCATACGTTTCAACTTCTAATTTTGTGATTAAATTAACTAAAGTCTCTTGCACCATTGGATATTGAGTAAGAGCACCACCAAACGCTTCACGATCTTTAGCATAATCCCTCGCTTCCACATAAGCTCTTCGCATAATTCCAATCGAGGCAACCGTATTACAGACTCTAGACAAATTAAGAGCTTCCATCATATATCTAAAGCCTTGTTTTGGATCACCTACTAAATAAGCCATAGCTCCTTCAAATTCCACTTCAGCTGATGGGACTGCCCTTACTCCAAGCTTATCTTTTAACCTGCGAATGCTAAGTTTTTGATTTAACCTATTTTCTTCCCAAGGAACTAAAAATAAGCTTAATCCCTTAGTCCCTTCTGGTGCACCTTCCATTCGCGCAAGCACCATCGCAACGCCGCACATGCCAGCATTACTCGCGAAGTACTTTTCTCCGTATAATCTGTAATTCTCACCATCTTGAACGGCCTTGACTTCATTAGCTCCAACATCCGACCCGCCTTGTCTTTCCGTTAAAAATGTTGCCCCTTCGTACAACTCAACTTCTCCAGTTGAAATGACATGGGGTAAAAACTGCGCACGTAACTCAGCATTTGCATAGTGATCTATTAAATACGCCGTTGCCATGGTTAACGTAACAGGGCAGTAAAATCCAGGCTCACTTTGAGAAAGTAAATATCCTTGTGCATAAGAGAACATATAATTCCCTTTTTCGTTCAGCTCCGGAATCACCTTATGCGGATATCCAACTATTCCAGTTTCATACGTTTCTTGAACCGTTTTTAAATAACCTTCGTTTACCTGCACTTTTGAAATGTCCTCGCCCATCTTGTCGTATTTGATTAACTTAGGCTGCCCATCTCGATCAGTATGCCTCGCACGTTCGTCAATCTCGCCAGCTACTCTTTCACCAAATTGCGATAATTGCCTGTCAGCAAATTCAAAAAAATGAGGATCTAAATTATTTTTCAAAATTCGTCGCAAAACTGCATCATCCGTATAGAAGTTTTGAACCATATTAAACCTCCATATTCTAAATTTTCTTACTATTATTTTAACATAAAAAAAGGCCGCGGAACCCCGCAGCCTTTAAATCCTCATCTTAGTACCAAGCAGCACCTACGATAATTAATAAGATAAATAATACGACAACTAACGCAAAGCCATTGCCGTAACCGTGTCCTCCTGACATGAGCATTTCCTCCTTTTTTGCATTTTCAATAACAATATATGTCTAATAAATATCATTGATAAGGCGAACGCACAGTTTTCAATTCTTTTTCTATACAAAAGCCTTACCAACCCTGAGTTGATAAGGCTTATTTTTTTAGCAGTAGAAAGTTGCTCCTACAATAATTAAAAGGATGAACAGCACAACGTATAACGTAAAATCGTTATAACCACCGTATCCCCCAATACCACAGTTATACACGATCTAACCCCCTTCATTTTCGACTTATGGAGATGAATCTGTTGAATGAAACGGGCTTAATGGTTACAGACAGCTTAAATTTTTAGTACCAAGCAGCGCCAACAATAATTAACAAAATAAACAGCACGACAATTAAAGCAAAATTTCCTCCATAATTATAGCCCATGATCACTCCCCCTCTCATCTTAAGTCAGAGATTAACTTCTCTGTCTAATTTAACTTTATGTTTTAATTCAGAAGCTTGTATAGACTTTTATCATATAGGTGAGATGAAATGATGAGTTGACCCATGGGTATTAACCACAGTCGTTTATAGGTTATGATGAGACCTTTTAGGGAATGAATTAAACATATTGTTACAGATTCGAAGCATAAACTAGTTAGGACAAGATCAAAGGGGGAGTTCGATGAGGGCATTAATTATTTTAAACGGTTTAGCTTTAGCACTCGTGCTTTTTATTAACTATTTATCTTTTTCATTACCGATCAATGGACAAACAACTGGTGAGATTTCAAACCAAATTAATGTATTGCTAACACCAGCGGGATATGTATTTAGCATTTGGGGATTAATCTATGTCATGCTCGGATTATGGATTATTGCAACGTGGTTAAGTCCAGTCGGCAAAAAAGTAGCTGGTAAAGTTGGGTATCTATTTATTATTAATGCCTTACTTAATATCAGCTGGATTTTCGCATTTCATTATGAACGTTTTATATTATCTTTATTCATTATAATGGCGTTGTTATGTGTTACTTTTATAATTTATAAACGCCTAGATGACCCCTCACTATCACGATTATGGCAAATTCCCTTTTCTGTTTATTTACCTTGGGTGTCTATTGCAACATTACTTAACATCGGGATTGTACTTAAAACATTTAACGTTCCTTTTTACGTCAACTATGAGATGCAATGGACAACCGGATTGCTAATCGTCTTAACTCTTTCAGCTATTTGGTTTTCTATCAAAATGAATGATCTAATCTACCCACTCGTTTTTATATGGGCTTTTATCGGAGTAGCGGTAAAGCGTGCTGGAGAGTATCCTTCTATAACACTTACGGCATGGGTTATGGCCGGAGTTCTCGTCATTTATGTCGTATACATGATGATTAAGAAAAAAGCGGTTAGAGTGGTTTAACCATTAATGGCGCGGGGCAAAGAGCATTAAACGTATCCCTGCGCCAGCTCTCTCAACTCTTACTATTCATATAAAACTAAGTTTTGACCAAATGAATATTCAAAGATACAATAAAGTAAATTTACAATCCGGAATTTAAAATACTTACTAAGAAAGAATGTAATAAAATTACAAAGAGGGAGTGTTTTTCATGAAAGGTTCAAAAAATGGCCCATCTGATGAGTATTCAAAGCGCGTAATTGTCAATACACGCATTTTTAATACATCGCGCGAACAAATATTCAATGCGTTCAGCAACCCAGAGCATTTAGCACTTTGGTGGGGGCCAAAGAATTTTACGAACACGTTTTATGAGTTCGATTTGCAACCCGGTCGCATATGGCACTTTATCATGCATAGTCCTGATGGAATCGACTACGAAAATAAAAGCGTCTTTGAAGAAATCGTTAAACCTGAACGAATTGTCCTCCGCCACCTTGAGCCTAATCACGAGTTTCTCCTGACCATTACCTTATCCGAATTAAACGGAAAAACTGAACTCACCTGGCACATGCTCTTCGATTCAGCTTCAGAATGCAATAAGGTAAGAGAATTTGTAGTGGAAGCAAATGAACAAAATTTAGACCGCCTCGAGACTCAATTGGTAAAAATGGCTAACTCCTGATTGGAGTATAATTGTGATAAAGACTGTTTAAAATCTAGCATTTGTGAATATTTCTTAACAGGCTTATTATGATCTTGCTCAAATCTTAATATATCCATCGCCAATTCTATTTTTACATTAGTAAAAAAAACTGCAAACACTACTTAGTGATTACAGCTCATTATATTTAAAATTGACATTGAGTTTTTTAGAACATATGCATGAATTAATTTTAATTTATACTTTAATTCAAAAAAAGCACCGAAATTTATTTCGGTGCTTTTCTGTATGGAGACGGTGGGACGTGCAATTCCAAGCTTTCGCATTGGCACTGACTATATCTTGAACCTGATGGTCAGGTTCCCCGGCGTCTTATACGAAATTTTAATTTACTCACTTAAGAGTAGTATTTCGTATCCTAGTACTACCTCAAAGGGCAGCCTATAAGTCGATACACGGCTGTTGGATCTCTCCACATACCGCTCGGTGTTGCCATACCTTATAAAAGGCTTTAGGTTTCACCGATTAAGCCGGATTATTCACTTATGTGTTACCACATAAGGCGACTATTTCCTAATCGAACCCACGTCCAAGGATATCGGCACTTAAGCTTCTACGAGCGTAGTCGGTATATTATCATTCGCCGACTCTTCAGCCTACCGACAGGCTTCCGAGTGGCTAGTCTGATTAATCTCTTCTAAAGACCTCAGACGGTGGCCTTTAGCGTAGCCCGCTTAGTTTGAGACCCTTCTATCTGCCACACGGGCGATGGCAGGAAGGATCCTGTAGAATCTGCTTACGCAGCTACAGCGAAATCGTTTTGTTTGCCAGTTATTATTAACTGAATGACGTTTAACGAGTCGTCACCTCGGCTCGCTACTTAAGCTCGACCTATCCCTGTCGAATCCGGAACGTCCCCGGATATAATAAGTCTTTATGCGTTTGTATTCTCATTATAACACGCTCTAACGTTATTGAAAATGGAAATACTTGCTTAGTAATTGTCTTTTAATGCGCGTTCGACATCACGTTTCATAGCTTTTTGTTTTAAATCTTCACGTTTATCATACTTTTTCTTACCTTTACCTAAACCAATTAACAACTTGGCAACACCGTTTTTGATATAAATCTTTAAAGGTACAAGCGAATAGCCTTTTTGTTGGGTTTTGCCAATCAATTTATTGATTTCACTTTTATGAAGTAACAGTTTTCTCGCACGTGTTGGTTCATGGTTGAACTGGTTACCTTGCTCATAAGGTGAGATATGCAAGTTATGAACATACGCTTCACCTTTAGAAATTCTTGCGAAGGCATCTTTTAAGTTCACGCGACCAGCACGAATGGACTTAATTTCGGTTCCTTTTAAAACCATCCCCGCTTCATACGTTTCTTCAATAAAGAAATCATGTCTCGCTTTTCGGTTTGTTGCAATGGCATCTGACCTTTTTTTCGCCATTTGTCTTCCTCCTCACTGCATAACGTTATTTTACCAAAAACAATGTGTGATTCAAACTAATCTTTTTAATAGACAACGATAATTTGAATATGGCACTATTAGTAATTAGGAAATGTAAAGTTAGGGGGATGCACCGTGATTGACACCATTCAAATCAGACCGTTAACGATGAATGATTTAGATTTATATAAACAAATGCAGACAGGTATAGAAAATGATTATATTATCCGTATTTTTGATCGATTGATTAACCATAAAGAGCATCAAGTGTTCGGACTTTTTGTTGAAAATGAACTTGTTTCCATAGCGGGGTACACCGTTTTCGCAGGACATTATGCCATGCTGGGCCGTTTAAGAAGTGATCTTCGTTATACTGGCAAAGGTTATGCCACTCAGTTAATCCAATTTATCATTGAACAATTGAAGAAAATGCCTGAGATTAAGTGGATCGGTGCGAACACTCAGAGGCATAATTTCTCTGCACTAAGAGTGTTAGAAAAAGTTCAACTTCCTCCAATTAAGGCGTTGCACGCATCAACGTTAGTCAATTCAGATGGACTTGATCATACTCCAGGACCAATCTGGACACCTGTAGAGTCTCTTGAAGAAAAGCGAAAGTGGATTTCTCAATTTGAAAATGACTCTAATGTTATTTTCCCTTATCAGGCTTATTACCCGTTTCCTGCAACACCTGAATTATTTAATGATGACGAGGTTAGCAATTGGTTGTTTTACAAAAACCCGGATGAAGATCGCCTCATCATTGTATACCACGATCAGAAGAAATATAATTACGCTCACGTGGTTTATCTTTGGGATGATTTATTTAACCAACCAGGGGCTTGGGAGACGATTTATGAAGCTCACAAAACTTTACAACAACAGCATGATGAGGAACTCAAAATTCGAACAGATTTAACGGATGAATCTAGAAAATTGATTAACGATGATGCATTTGAAATTCAAGATCCATGGGTGCTGCATGGGGTATGGGTGTGATTTCCTTATAAAATTAGAAATTTCCCCATAAAATTAATTTTTTCCTTATAAATTAGGAAATTTCCTCATAAAATCGAAAAATTCCTTATAAATTAGAATTTTTCCTTATAAATAAATGGAAACGCCACAGCAACTCAGCTGTGGCGTTAAGTTTATTTCTTTTTCTTCTTTGGTTTCTTATTGAGCTTCTTCGCTTTAATCACTTTTTCATCTTTTTCTTTTTTAGGTTCCATACCGACGATTTCGAAGTCAATCACTCGCTCCTCAATATTAGTGCTTACGACACGAACTCTGACTTCATCACCGATTCTAAAGATGTTACCAGTCCGTTCACCGATCATCACTTGGTGTTTATCATCAAAATGGTAATAGTCATCGGTTAGGTAACTTACATGAACGAGACCTTCGACTGTATTCGGCAGCTCAACGAACATACCGAAGTTAGTAATTGAACTAATAATACCATCAAATTCTTCGCCAATTTTATTACTCATAAACTGAGTCTTCTTAAGATCATCTGTTTCACGTTCAGCATCGACAGATTTACGTTCCATTTCTGAAGTATGTCTCGCGATATCCGGAAGCTTGCTCTTCCATTGATCTTGTGTCTCAATTCCGATATTACCTTCAATGATATACGTTCTAATTAACCTGTGAACAATCAAATCTGGATAACGCCTGATTGGGGACGTGAAGTGTGTGTAAAACTTCGTTGCAAGTCCAAAGTGTCCGACACTCTCTGGTGCATAACGGGCCTTTTGCATGGATCTAAGCATCAGTTTTGATACAATGAGATCCTCTTTGCTTCCTCTAATCTCCTCAAGTACACCCTGCAAAGCTTTAGGATGAATCGAATCAATCGAACCTTTAATTCTGTAACCAAGGTTTGCGATAAATTCAAAGAACGTTTGTAGTTTCCCTTCATCTGGGTCTTCGTGAATTCGGTGAATAAACGGTACTTCCATCCAGTGGAAATGTTCAGCCACCGTTTCGTTTGCAGCAAGCATAAAATCTTCAATAATACGTTCTGCTTCACCGCGTTCGCGCAAGACGACGTCAATTGGGTCACCTTGTTCATCGACTAAAACTTCTGCCTCTTTAAAGTCAAAGTCAATCGCTCCCCTGGCCATACGTTTTTTACGTAAAATGTGAGCCAGTTCATGCATGTCTTTAAACATTGGAACTAAAGGTTCATAACGTTTGTTTAGTTCTTCATCGCCATCTAAAATGCCATTGACGTCAACATAGGTCATGCGCTCAGTTGTGTTAATAACCGCTTGGAAAATTTCATGACTGACGATGTCACCACTTGAGTCAATCTCCATCTCACAGCTCAATGTGAGCCTGTCTACTTGTGGATTGAGTGAACAAATTCCATTTGATAAGCGGTGTGGAATCATTGGAACTACTCGATCTGTTAAGTAAGTACTTGTCCCTCTTTCGAATGCTTCTTTATCGATTGGAGACCCTTCTTTAACATAATAAGAAACATCGGCAATGTAAACGCCTAATAAATAGTTTCCGTTATCAAGCTTTTTAACACGAACGGCATCATCTAAGTCTTTTGCATCAGCGCCATCAATCGTTACAATCTGTTCATTTCGTAAGTCTCTGCGATTTTCTATTTCGCTTTCAGATATTTGGTCTGGCACTTCATTGGCATGCTTAATGGTTTCTTCATCAAATTCCGCTTTAATTCCGTGCTTATGAATAATCGATAGAATTTCTATTCCTGGGTCATTTTTATGACCTAATATATTAATGACTTCACCTTCAGCACTCTTGCGCCCTTCAGGATACTCTGTAATTTTCACAATCACTTTATGTCCATCAACGGCACCGCCTGAATGACCTTCACGGATAAATATATCATTTGGTATACGTTTATCATCCGCAATGACAAAACCGAAACGGCCATTGTCTTGATATGTCCCTACAATCGGAGCATTATTACGCTCAACGATTCTAACGACAGTCCCTTCTGCACGGTTTCCTGTTTCAGAAGGTGTTTCAATACGTGCTAGTACAGTATCACCATTCATCGCTGTCATTAGATCGGACTGGTGAATATAAATATCTGCCTGATCTTCATCATCTGGGATTAGAAACGCAAATCCTTTTGCATGCATTTGGATTCGCCCTTTAATTAAGTTCATCTTCTCTGGTAGCCCGTAGCGATTTTTACGATTACGTACAAGCTCCCCTTCACTTTCAAGTTCATTTAAACTTTTCATGAGTTCTTGAAGCTCATCACTCTCTTGAATATCAAATTCCTCTTGTAAGTCTGACACACTCATTGGTCTGGTCGCTTCTTCTTCAAAAAATTGCTTTAGACGTTGCTTTAAATTTTCCACATCTGTCACCTCATTTCGTTTATTCAGACCAGTCTAGTTTTTCTAAAAACTGATAAACATCCTCATGCACCTGATCCTTGTAGTCACTTAATGTAATGACATGTGGTGCACCTTCATACCACTTTATATCTTTCTTATCGGCTTCAACATTATCATAAATATACTGCGCACTATCTTTATTAATCATTTTATCTTCTTCTGCTTGTAAGACCAGTGTCGGCGCATAAATGGTATCAATTTCATCATGTACTTCTTCAATCAATTTACTTAATGATTGAAATGTTTCATCTGAGTCCTCAATTAAATCGTCGACTTCTTTTTTAATATTATCGTCGTCTTTTTTCTCAAGCTGTTTATATTCTTTCGCAAATTGACGAAAACCTTGCGTCAATTGTTCAACATTATCAAAAAAGACTGGTGAACAAATCGGTATAACGCCTTTCACAGGCTTATTGTATGCGAGACGCAGTGATAGCACGCCTCCAAGCGATAAACCTGCTACGGCGATTTCATCATATCCTCGATTTTTTAAGTGCTCATAGCCATCAACCGCATCCTGCCACCAATCTTTAGCTGTAGATTTGACGAGTTCCTCTGGTGGCTTGCCATGCCCTTTATAAATTGGTGCATGAGAGCTGTAGCCTTTTTTTTCTAAGTAACGGCCAAGCATCCTAACATCTGCAGAATGACCTGTGAAACCGTGTAGTAATAAGACTGCCCTTTTAGAATTGTCTGCTTCGAATGTAAATGGCTCTGGTTGTTTGATTTGCATCTAAATCACCTTCCGTATTTGTATATTAGTTTCCCTATTTAACTATGGGCTAATCATAGAATGAAAATTTTTCATGGAAATTATTATGTGGTAAAAATTAACAACAAATAAAAACATTAAAAAAACAGTAAGTATGTCACTTACTGTTTTAGGATTAATCATTTATTGAAGAATATAACCTAACAAGAACGTAATCACCATGAATGCGACACCGAAAATAATCGTTAGTCGGTGAAGCACACCATCGATCCCACGTGCTTTTTGTTTACCGAATAATTGCTCAGCACCACCTGAAATCGCTCCAGATAGTCCGGCACTTTTACCTGATTGAAGTAAGACAACAACGATAAGTCCAACTGTAGCAATGAATAAAAGCGTAACTAAAAATGTATACATTCTATTGACCTCCTAGTTCATACGGACAATTCCTAATATAAATGTAGCATAATAGTAAGACAATTCGCAAGGTGAATTTGAATTTAATTAAATGAAACGAAAGCAAAATAAAAACACCAGCCAGTTCAGCTGGTGTTTTAACTTCAAATTAGTCACGAATTGAAGGATCTTTCTCTTCAAGATCTTTTTCTGTCTCAGAGATAAATAATGCACATGTAGCATCACCTGTGATGTTAACTGCTGTACGTGTCATATCTAGTAAGCGGTCAACACCTAGGATTAAACCAATCGCTTCAACTGGTAGTCCGACTTGCTCTAATACCATCGCAAGCATAATAAGCCCTACACCTGGAACACCGGCTGTACCAATTGACGCTAAAATGGCTATCATTAGTACTGTCAAAATTTGCGTGAAGCTTAAATCAACAGCATACACTTGTGCGATGAAAACAGTCGCAACACCTTGCATAATAGCGGTTCCATCCATGTTAATCGTTGCACCAAGTGGCTGAACGAAACTACTGACCGATTTACGAACACCTAAACGTTCTTGTGCCGTTTTCATACTAACTGGTAATGTCGCACCACTACTTGCTGTACCAAATGCAACACTCATCGCTGGTGAGAAGTTTTTAAAGAACCACCAAGGGCTCTTCTTCGCTACAAACTTGATCACCGAACCGTAAGTAATAATCGCGTGAATGAATAATGCTGCAAGCACTACAAAGAAGTAAGCTGCCATCGATGCTATGGCATCCATTCCCGCTCCACCAACTGCTGAAGCAATAAGACCAAATGCACCGAATGGAGCTGTGTACATCACAATCATAATTAGATACATGACCAGTTCATTTGCTTGTTCAAATAAATGATAAATTTTATCTGTCTTTTTCGCTAACATCGTCAGTCCAAAACCTATGAAAATAGCAAAGAATATAATTTGCAACATTTCGCCCGATGTCATCGCATCAATAGGGTTGGTAGGAATAATATTAACTAACGTATCTACAACTGATGGCGCTTCTTCACTTTCAAATCCTTCAGCTGATTTGTCTAATAATCCAGGTTCTCCTGGTTTTACGATAAACGCTAGGGCCATCGCGATTGAAATCGCTACCGCAGTTGATAATAAGAAGAATCCAATCGTTTTACCACCGATTCGTCCTAGCTTTTTAGGGTCACCAATATTAGCTGTACCTAAAACAATAGAAATGAAGACAATTGGAACTACCATCATTTGAATTAGACGTAAGAAAATATCCCCTAATGGTGCAAAAACGTATTTGTCTACTGTTCCGAATAAATCAGGAGTAAACAGGTTCATACCTAACCCAATAACTATACCAAGTATGAGTGAGATAATAATGTATTTTGTTAGATTTTTCGCCATATTTTATAACCTCCCTTTTTCCCAATAGTAATACTATATAAATATGAAGCTTTTGTCCAATTTATCACAAATTTGAAATCGCTTACTAATAAAAAAGTTATAGTTCAAATGCCTGTCATGATAGGGTTTTTCTGATGGTTATCTAGTAAAAAATTACCTTTAATAAAATGCATAAAAATAAAATAAGGCTTCCCAACCCATGCGTTGGGAAGCCCCATTCACATTAGATTATCTCAAGTTATAAAATGCGGTTTTACCTGCATAAGTTGCTGCTGTACCTAAGTAATCTTCAATTCTTAAAAGCTGGTTGTATTTCGCCACACGATCTGTTCTAGATGGTGCACCTGTTTTAATTTGACCAGCGTTTGTTGCAACCGAAATATCTGCAATTGTTGCATCTTCAGTTTCACCTGATCGGTGTGAGATGACAGCTGTGTAACCAGCTTTTTTAGCCATTTCGATTGCTTGGAATGTTTCAGTTAACGTACCAATTTGATTCACTTTAACTAGGATTGAATTACCGATTCCTTTTTCAATCCCTTCATAAAGCTTTTTCGTGTTAGTTACGAATAAATCATCACCAACGAGCTGAACACGATCGCCAATACGGTCTGTTAATAGCTTAAATCCATCCCAGTCATTTTCATCTAAACCATCTTCAATAGATACAATCGGGAACTTATTGACCATCTCTTCGTACCAGTCCACCATTTCTTCAGCCGTACGAGTGACGCCTTCACCTTTAAGGTTGTATTTTCCGTTATCATAAATTTCAGAAGCCGCAACGTCCATCGCTAATTTGACTTCTTCACCTGGCTTGTATCCAGCTGCTTTAATCGCTTCAACGATTGTTTCTAACGCTTCTTCATTTGATTTTAAGTTAGGTGCGAAACCACCTTCATCACCTACTGCTGTGTTGTAACCTTTGTCTTTAAGGACTTTTTTCAGCGCATGGAAAATTTCTGCACCTTGGCGAAGAGCTTGTTTAAATGTCGGCGCACCAACAGGCATAATCATAAACTCCTGAATATCAACGTTATTATCCGCATGCTCACCGCCATTTAGGATGTTCATCATCGGTGCCGGAAGTGTTGTTGCGTTAAACCCACCTAAATACTGGTAAAGTGGAAGACCTAAATAGTCAGCTGCAGCATGAGCCGTTGCCATTGATACACCTAAGATGGCATTAGCACCTAATTTAGCTTTGTTTTCAGTGCCATCTAATTCGATTAATAGCTGATCTACTAAAACTTGGTCTGTTACACTGTAGCCAACTAACTCAGGCGCGATAATGTCATTCACATTCTTAACCGCTTCCTCGACACCTTTTCCTAAGTAACGGTTTTTGTCACCATCGCGTAATTCGACGGCTTCATATTCACCTGTAGAAGCGCCACTTGGAACAAGCGCAGAACCAAATGCGCCTGATTCAGTCTGAACTTCTACTTCAACGGTTGGGTTACCTCTTGAATCTAGTACTTCTCTTGCATAAACATCAACAATAAATGGCATGATTGAACTCTCCTTTGTTCGTTTTTATAGAAAATCAAATTGATTATAGTACCTGTTATGAAATTTTCGGCCCTTTTCTTGAAGTTATCAGTCACTTTTCCGGCTTAATCGGTCACTTTTTTAAAAATATCGGTCGGTTTTTCAACTTTATCAGTTACTTTTCCGAAAATATCGGTCGGTTTTTCGATTTTATCGGTCAGTCTCGCCTAAATATCGGTTAGTTATTTAATTAACGATTGGCCTGTCATTTCGTCTGGCTTCTTAATCTCCAATAAATCTAATAATGTTGGCGATAGGTCGCCTAAAATTCCTCCGTCACGAAGCTCTAAGTCTTTTTTCGTCACAATAACTGGAACAGGGTTAGTAGTATGAGCCGTCATTGGGCTGCCATCTTCATTTAAAACTTGATCGGCATTCCCATGGTCTGCTGTAATAATTGCATGACCGCCTAGTTCAACTATTTTATCAACCACTTTTCCTAGACATTCATCAACCGCTTCAACTGCTTTAACAGTTGGTTCGACTTTTCCTGAATGTCCAACCATATCTGGGTTGGCAAAATTTAAGATAATTAAATTAGTTGGTTCTGTATCTAACGTCTCTAATAACGCATCTGTGACTTCATACGCACTCATTTCTGGCTTTAAGTCATATGTTGCGACTTTCGGTGAGTCAATTAAAATGCGCTTTTCACCTTGAAACTTTTGATCAAGTCCACCACTCATAAAATAAGTCACATGAGGATACTTCTCTGTCTCAGCAATGCGAAGCTGAGTAAGCCCTTCGTTCGCCACAACTTCACCGATTGTATTTTTCGGCATATTTGGTGGGTAAGCTATATGAACGTCTAAGTCCTCACTATATTGAGTCAACGTGACCATTTCTAGGTTATTTAAAGGTTCGTAAGTCTCTTCAAAAACATCTAATCGATTATTCGAAAATACATCCGTTAGCTGCATCGCACGGTCAGGTCTAAAGTTCGCAAAAATAATCGCGTCTCCGTCTTGTACCGTACCTACAGGCTCCTCTGCTTCATCAACCATCACGAATGGCTCAACAAATTCATCGACCACATCTTGTTCATAGGAGTCTTTAACGGATTGAATCGCATTTTGTGAGGTCGGCCCTTTACCTTGACGTATTGCAAGGAACGCTTTCTCTACACGTTCCCAGCGGTTGTCACGGTCCATAGCATAATAACGGCCAGACACAGTTGCAAGCTTGCCGATACCTAATGCATCCATTTTCGCTTGTAAGTCTTCTAAGTAAGTAACCGCTGTTTTTGGTCCCACATCGCGTCCATCTAAAAATGCGTGAACATAGACGTCTTCAACTTTCTGCTCTTTTGCCATTTCAAGTAAGGCAAATATATGCTCAATATGACTATGCACCCCACCATCAGATAACAATCCAAAAATATGGAGGGCACCGTCATTTGTTTTCGCATGACTAGATGCCTTAACAAAGGCCTCATTATGATGAAATTCGCGGTCCTTAATCGATAAATTAATACGTGTTAAGTTTTGATAAACAATGCGGCCTGCACCAATGTTTAAGTGGCCAACTTCCGAGTTACCCATTTGACCTTCTGGAAGTCCTACTGCTTCACCAAAAGCTTTTAAAGTCGAGTGAGGATAGTCATTCCAATAACGGTCAAAATTAGGAGTACTCGCTAGTTTAACTGCATTTCCGTGGTCTTCTTCACGAAACGCAAAACCATCTAAGATGATCAAAGCTGCAAGTTTGTTATCTGGCATTCTGACCAGCCTCCACTAATTTTAAGAATGAATCTTCTTTTAAGCTTGCGCCACCTACTAGAGCCCCATCAATATCTGACTGACCAAGAAGTTCTTCAATGTTTTCTGGCTTCACACTTCCACCGTATTGAATGCGAACTTCCTCAGCGACTTCTCCTGAGAATTGGTCTTTAACTACTTGGCGGATGTGAGCGCATACTTCATTGGCTTGGTCGGTCGTCGCCGTTTTTCCTGTACCAATAGCCCAAATTGGTTCATAGGCAATAACGACTTGTTTAGCTTGTTCATCAGATAAACCATCTAGCGCCTGACGAACCTGGCCTTCCACAAAGCTCATCGTTTCATTGTTTTCACGCTGCTCTAACGATTCACCCACACAAACTATCGGAAGTAGGTTATGTTCAAAAGCTGCTAATGTCTTTTTGTTAACAGACTCATCTGTTTCGTTAAAATACTGACGGCGTTCTGAGTGGCCGATCACCACGTAATCAACGAGTAGATCTTCTAGCATGCTAGGACTAACTTCACCTGTAAAAGCGCCACTTTCTTCGTAGTGCATGTTCTGTGCGCCAATTTTAACGTGATAGTCTCTAGCCGCTTCTGATAAAAATGGGATATGAACAAACGGTGCACAAACAACTGTGTCAACGTCTTCATTCGTTGGAACTTTCTCGCGAATATCAACAACAAATCGCGCACCTTCAGCAACGAGCTTGTTCATTTTCCAGTTACCTGCAATGATTGGTTTTCTCATGTTTTCACCTCTGTTTTAAAATTACTTTTCGTTTAATGCTGCTAATCCCGGAAGTACTTTACCTTCCATAAATTCAAGTGAAGCTCCGCCACCTGTTGAAATGTGATCCATTTGTTCAGCATAACCAAATTTCTCAACAGCTGAAGCAGAGTCGCCTCCACCAATTACGGTATATCCTTCAGTTTCTGCTAATGCATCAGCGACACCTTTAGTTCCGTTCGCAAATGCTTCGTATTCAAATACCCCCATCGGTCCGTTCCAAATCACTAATTTAGAATCTTTAATGATGTCGCTAAATTTATCGACTGTCTTTGGTCCAACATCTAATGCTTCCCAGTCAGCTGGGATTTCTTCTATTGGGACGACTTTTGTGTTGGCATCTTTTGAAAATTCATCCGCAACTATCGCATCTACTGGTAAATGTAATGAAACACCTTGGTCTTTCGCCTTTTGTATAAATTCTTTAGCAAGGTCAATTTTATCCTCTTCTAATAAAGAATTACCGATTTCGTGTCCTAACGCTTTTATGAATGTATAAGACAATCCACCGCCGATTAGTAAGTGGTCGACTTTATCTAATAAATGATCGATGACACCGATTTTATCTTTAACCTTCGCTCCACCAATAATCGCTGTGAACGGTCTCTCAGGATTTTCAAGCGCTTGTCCTAGTACTTTAATTTCTTTTTCAAGTAAAAAGCCAGACACAGCTGGTAAGTGATGGGCTACCCCTTCTGTTGACGCATGAGCACGGTGAGCCGCACCAAATGCATCGTTCACATAAACGTCACCTAATGACGCTAGCTGCTTGGAGAGTTCTTCGTCATTCTTCTTCTCACCTGGATGGAAGCGAACGTTTTCTAATAATAAAACTTGTCCGTTATCCAAACTATTCACTTCATTTACGACTTCCTGGCTGTAAACTTCGTCTGCTTTAAGAACAGGTTGTTCAAGTAAATTACTCAAGTGTTGAGCAACCGGATCTAAACGTAGATCATCTACGACTTCCCCGCCTGGACGACCTAAGTGACTCATTAGAACCACACGTGCCCCTTGGTCAACTAAATATTGAATCGTGGGCAAAGCCGCACGAATACGTGTATCATCTGAAATGTCTCCTTTTGATAAAGGCACATTAAAATCTACACGGCACAATACTCGCTTACCTTTTAAATCCACATCTTTTACCGTCATTTTGCGCATGTCAAAACCTCCAAAAAGTTCTTTATGTAACTAATATAGCAAAACTTACCTCTTGTTTCGACAAAAATTCTAGAAAATAGGGAGGAACAAGTCAATGTCCCTCCCTATATTTTACCAATATTCAACCATTCATTCGAAAAACTTACAGACCTTGTTTTGCCATGTAAGCCGCTAAGTCTACACAACGAGTTGAGTAACCTGATTCGTTGTCATACCAAGATACGACTTTAACCATGTTGTCTTCAATAACTAGTGTTGAATCACCATCAACGATTGAAGAGAATGGGCTACCATTATAGTCGCTTGATACTAGTGGTAGATCTGTATAGTCTAAAATTCCTTTTAATTCATTTTCAGCTGATTCTTTAAGCGCTGCATTTAGCTCTTCTACTGATACATTTTTATCTAACTCTGCAACTAAGTCAACAATTGACACGTTCGGAGTTGGAACACGCATTGCCATACCTGTTAATTTACCGTTTACTTCTGGAAGTACTTTTGCAACTGCTTCAGCTGCTCCAGTTGTTGTTGGGATAATGTTTTCAGCTGCAGCACGCGCACGGCGATAATCTTTATGTGGTAAGTCTAAAATTTGTTGGTCATTTGTATAAGAGTGTACTGTTGTCATGATTCCACGCTTAAGACCGAACTTGTCGCTTAACACTTTTGCAACAGGTGCTAAGCAGTTTGTCGTACATGATGCGTTAGATACGATATGATGACTATCCTTGTCATACTTGTCATCATTAACACCCATAACAACTGTTAAATCTTCATCTTTAGCAGGGGCTGAGATGATGACTTTCTTCGCACCAGCATCAATGTGTTTTTGAGCATCTTCACGGCTACGGAATAGACCAGTAGATTCAATCACAATCTCTACCCCGAAATCACCCCATGGAAGGTTTGCTGGGTCGCGTTCAGAAAGAACTTTAACCTCTTTTCCATCAACTAGAATGGCATCTTCTTTTGCTTCGATGTCAACATCTAGTTCACCATGAACGGTGTCATATTTTAATAAGTGAGCTAGCATGTTCGCATCTGTTAAGTCATTAACTGCTACTACTTCTACCTCATCATTTGTAAGTGCTGCACGGAACACACGACGTCCAATACGTCCAAAACCATTAATACCTACTTTTACTGCCACTATAAAAACCTCCTATAAAATATATAATCATGAATGTGTCAATAAATCTCGAGCAATTGCTTCATCTATAATTAACACATCTGTTGAACCCCATTTAAAAAAGGCTGAAATTGCTTCACTCTTACTTGCTCCACCCGCTACCGTCATAACGGTCTTATCATCTGTCAAATGGTCTTTTGTCATACCGATAGAGTTTAACTGGTGTATAGTTTTCCCGTTTTGGTCAAAGTAATAACCAAAAGCTTCCCCTACAGCGGAATTTTCTTTTAATAAATTCACCTGAGAAGAATCGGCTTGACGGCGATGAGCCATCTTTAACGCATCCCCAATTCCGTGGATGACGATATCGGCCCTTTGAATTAGAGACATCACATCTTTAACAGCTGGCTCCTCGATCATTTTTGAATAAATATCTTTGCCCACTGTATCTGGGACATAAAGTAAGCGATAACTACCATTCATTCGCTTAGCCATTTGAACACAGATAGAACTGGCCTGGTATTCATGCATATCGCCAAGGCCACCTCGTGCTGGAACAAATAATGGCCGAACCTGGTCAATTGGGTTTAGACTCTCTGCAACCGCAGCCATCGTCGATCCACCTGTTACGGTTACAATGGAATCGTCACTCAGCCTTTGCTGCAATTCGTCCGCTGCAGCCTGACCAAGTAATTCTTTAACGTCTTTGTTTTGATCCGCATTTCCAGGTACGATTTTCACCTTTTCAACTGGTAGAACTTTTAACAGTTGAGCTTCTAAGTTTTCAAGATCTGAGATTTCACGCATAATGTCTGGGTAAGTTTCAACGATGGACCTGCCATGGTCACTCACCCACATTCCTTTACTCGTAATCTCAACAAGCCCTTGCTCATCGAGAAGCTCAATTTCGCTACGCATTTGCCTTTCCGTTTTATTTAACTGATCAGCTAATGCTCTGCGACCAATTGGTTCATGCAGATGAATCATCTTTAAGATCTGATAACGCTGATCAATCACGGTTAACAAGTCCGGAATAAGCATTTTTTGAAACTGATAAAGTTTATTCAGATCCCATCACCTGCCCTCTTGGTCATTTTTTGTCCTTTAGGTAGTCATTTTTTGTCCCGCGTAGGGCAAAAAAATATTCTAACAACAGAATAGCAAAACACCATCTAGCTTGCAAACATTTTATTCTGTTAAGTTTTCCTTCAACAAATCATCTAACGAGCCCGCATTTAGCTCCGATACATCAAGTTCTTGATTATTCACTTTAACAACTGGAATCGTTAAAAAATACTTATTTAATAACTGATCATCCTGCTCAATATTTTGTTCGACAATCTCAAATTCATACATGAGCTTATAGGTTTCAAGCATCTCTTTAATTTCATCACACAGTTTGCAATTTGGTTTGGTATAAAAATTGACTTGTTTCAAAACAATTTCACCTACTTTTCATCAAAATGTTTAACAATATGACTTTAGGTTATATAAAAAATATATCGCAATATAAAAAACATAAAGGAGAGGATTGCATGAACGATTTAACATCATCGTTTCAAAGCATGCTTAGCGATTTAATCCAAGCCATTCCTAATGTGATTGCTGCATTACTACTTTTATTATTAGCTTGGATCGTCGCAGTTGTAGCCAAAAATATTGTACAAAAACTTTTCGTCAAAATGGGTTTACACAAAGGATTAGGTAAAACACCAATGGTCAGAGACGAAAATCACGGAAAAAGCTTACTAGATAGTGCTGGTAAAGTCATTTATTTTCTAGTATTCATTTTATTTTTACCCGCTATATTGGACGCTCTTAACATGAGCTCAGTCTCCGAACCTATTTCCAATATGATGGACAAACTTCTTGGATTTATCCCTAACCTCATTGCCGCAGCCATCATATTAGTTATCGGAATCTTCATTGCTAAACTCATCAAAGAACTTTTCGAGAAATTCTTCAGAAGCTTAAATTTAGATGATTGGTTTAACAAAATTAGCCCTAAAAACTCTGGTGGAGCAGAGGTTCAAACGACTCTATCAAACGTTCTAGCTAATATCATCTATATTATCATTTTAATTCCAATTATCACAATCGCACTTGAAGCGCTAGAAATCCAAACGATTTCAGAGCCAATTCAAGCTGTATTAAACGACGTTCTATCTATGATTCCAAATATCTTTGTTGCGATTATTCTACTAATCGTTGGTTACTATCTAGCAAAACTACTAGGCAACCTATTAACTAGCTTACTACAAGGAACTGGTATCAATAACATCTATGAATCATTTGGACTAAACAGTGAAAACAAACCAAACGTTGATCTAGCTCAATTACTAGGAACAGTTGTTAAAGCGTTAATTGTTCTGTTCTTTACAGTAGAAGCACTAAACGTTCTAGAACTAGAGGTTCTGAACACCATTGGTGATGCACTAATTGGTTACCTGCCATTCTTATTAAGTGCTCTATTAATTCTAGGTGGTGGACTATTCCTTGCTAATCTATTAAGCAACTGGATTACGAAATACACAAACAGTCCATTCTCAGCACAAATCGTAAAATACGTGGTTATGGTTTTTGCCGTATTCATGACACTAGATCAATTACAGTTCGCGAAAACCATCGTTAATATTGGCTTCCTATTAATTCTAGGTGGTCTCATGGTCGCATTCGCTATCTCATTTGGTATTGGCGGACGCGAATTTGCGAAATCTCAATTAGCTAAACTTGAAAGCAAGCTAAACCGAAAAGATCAATAAATAGGTAGAGGCCCTGAGCAGCTCAGGGCCTCTTTTCTTATCTACTATAAAAGCCAAAGCGTTGAACCTCGGCTTTTTCTCAATTTGGCTATTTTATTCGCTACTTTAGCCGTTTATGGAGTTAGTATAAAAAGTGGACACGTGAGATTGAGTAGTTTTTTTAATACAATAGACTATTAAGGAGCGTGTTTACGATGCCAAAACGATCTGAAAATTATCCT
>NZ_JBHUMZ010000048.1:0-69249 GCF_042685285.1 Piscibacillus salipiscarius
CTTTTTGTTTATCTAAAATAATAAAAAAATAAAAAATTGTGGATGACAACCATATTAATGTCATCCACAATTTTTTATTTTACTGGGTTATGTCCCAGCCTCTTTTTATGTTAAGTCAAGATTCACTTTTCTCTTTTAATAATTGAATCAATTCTTCATTTTGTTTAGTAATCTTTTCGCTGTTCTTGTAGAGCAATCTTAACCATCTTAATGCGAAGGCAATAATGAGTACAGGTAGAATCATGAAGAAGAATCCAATAAATTGAGATATTGCTTCCATATAATCCCCCATTTATGGTGTAGAGTTTAAACGTTCCTCAATATCTTTCATAATCTGTCCAGCGCGTTCCCACTGTCCATTTGATAAAGCATTTTGGTACTGATCAAATAGGTCAGAAACTTCTCTTAATGTTTGTTCAGCATCGATAATTGGCTGATCATTCGTTTCACCATCATCTACATTTTCAGAATCTGAATCAGGATTTGGATTAACATCTGGAGCATTTCCAGGCGCACCGTCTTCAACCATTGTCATAAGTTCATCGAGTGCTTGATCGAAAGTTGGTTCCATGACAATGTAGTCTTCATAAGCTACAATTACCTGCTTCACCTCAGGAAGTGATGTAGCATTAGATGATTCAATATAAATTGGTTCCACGTAAAGAACTGTGTCTTCAATTGGATACGTCAGTAAATTACCTCGAATAACTTCAGAACCACCCTGAGACCATAAATTCAATTGTTGTGAAATGTAACTATCTTGGTTAATCCGGTTCTCAATTTGTTGTGGACCGTAAACATTCTCTTGTTTAGGGAACCGGTAAACAAATAATTCTCCGTAATTGTCCCCATCATTTCGTGCGCCCATCCATGCAATCATATTTTGCCTACTCTTAGGTGTGAATGGAATGGACAAAATAAACTCCTCCATATCTTCGTCTGGTAATGCCATTGTCGTATAATACGGATCCATGACAATGTCTTGGTTATAATATTTCTCGGTTGGGAACTGCCAAGCGTCTTCACGATTATAGAATACTTCTAAATTAGACATGTGATAAGTACCCCATTTATCCGCCTGGATGGTAAATAATTTTTCCGGATAACGGAAATGAGCTCTAATATCTTCAGGTACATCTGTCGTGAACATGTCAGGGAACATGTTTTGATACGTCCTAAATAAAGGATCATCTTCATTTGCGACGTAAAAGTTTACATCTCCTGTATAAGCATCAACTGTTACTTTTACTGAATTACGGATGTAATTTAAGTTTTCTTCATACGGTTCAGCATAAGGATAATTCTCAGCTGTTAAATAAGCATCTAACATCCAAACGAGCGTTCCATCATCACGAATGACTAAATAAGGGTCTTGATCATAATCAAAGAATGGAGCAATTCTGTTAACTCGTTCTTTAATGTTTCTCGTTTGAAGTAATTGGCTTTCATTTGTTAATTGGTCTGAGACGAACATTCTAAATGAGCCTTCTTTTATAGAGAATAAAAGCTTATTGATGCCTTGAAGCGGTATACCACTGTTTGCCTCGTATCTAGTTGATGCATTGACTTCACCTTGAGGGTAATCAAACTCATCGACATTGGTGTTTACGATGACACTTTTATTATCTTCTTCACCAAAGTAAATTTGAGGGCGTTCAAGTTCAATAGCACCTTCTGTCGGTAAATCTTGTAATAGATATTCTGGTTGACCTTGTTGATCAATCTCATTTACATGGCTCATCGTTACACCATATCCATGCGTATAGCGTAAATTATCATTTACCCAAGTTCTGGCTTGGTCAGGCAAGTTGGTTGTATCTAATTCTCTTGCGCCAAGAAACACTTGACTATAATCGCCATCAATCATATAACGATCGATATCAATGTCTCTAAATTTGTAGTAGTTACGAATCGTTTGTTTTTGATTATACACATCTAATAGTGGTCTTGAATCATTCAGCCTAACATTGTCAATCGTTAACTGATTACGCTCAATTAACTCTTCACTTAGACTATTTTCACTCGGATGATCAATTTCGTTGATTTTTTCTAAGCCATAAGCTGCTCTAGTAAACTCGAGATTTCGTTCTAGATAAGGCTTTTCTTGATGAAATTCATTTGGTGATACAACGAATTGTTGAACAGCTACAGATGCTAACTGTCCTAAAATAACAATGGCTACGTATGTGGCGATTGGTATGAATACCGATTTAAGCTTACCACGTACTAATACTATAATCATCCACACGGTCGCAATCAAAGCAGCAGCTGCTAAGACATATGATTTCGGGATGTTAATAACATCATCTGTATAACTTAAGCCATAAACAACACTATCTTGAAAAACATTAACACTGTTCGTTAGCAACGTTCCATACGGTTCTAGTAAATGCTGAGCTGCCAAAATTAAACCGATAAATCCTACTGTGAAGCCGAGGTGAAGCTGAGCCATACGGCTTTTTCGGTACATTTCAAAAACTGAGTAAGCTCCGATTTCAGTTAATAGAACAATCACACTCAAACTGAACAGGACACCTAACACGAACTCTAAAAATGGAAGTATGTACAGATAGAATGATATGTCCATGTCAAAGTGAGGGTCAGTTTTACCAAAAGGCTCATAATTTAATACTTTTAATAAAGGTTCCCATCCTAACCCTTGAATTAAAATGGTTCCTAAGACTCCAAATATAATGGATACTACTAAAATAAGGGTCCAGCTCGTCTTTTTATGGAGGAGCATATTTGGAAGTACATTAGGATTCAAATAAGTTAAGTATGACTTTCGAATCCAATAAAGCGTCAAAATACCAATGAATAAAAACAATATAAAACCAATGGCTCCTAATGCGAATTTACTTGTTAAAATAGTTAGGTAGACATTTTGGAAATTTATTGTTTCCATCCAAATATAATTAGTGAACACCTGAAATCCAATAATCCCTAGAATTAAAATAGGTAAAATAATGAAGAAAATAAATTTAAGTCGTTTTGTAAGTTTCTTAATATTTTCCGCTTGTTTTTTATTTATTTGATCGAAAAAATCTTGTTGATCCATGTTGACCTCCCTAAAAGTGATTTATTCCTCTTTGTAATACGTAAGAATGAGTCCAAAAGTTTCACTCACACATTAAGTTTAAGTTAAAATAAAAATAGATTCCAGAACTTTGGTAAATAGGAGGATTTTTGTGGCAGATATTCTTATTAACGATTACAAACTTGAAGCGGAGAAGTATGAACTAGAACAAAAGTATTCTAAAAAGTATTTAACTATTGATTTTAAAGTTTCTCATGAAATGTATCACGATGTTACAACTTTACTTTATAGAAATGACTTTGTCGTGAATATTCCGAGTGAAGAATTAGAATTTCAAGCTGAAATTTATACGTTTTGGACGTCGTTTACTAATTTATATGAGCAGGGTGCAGTAGGAGATTTTCATTTAGAGTTAATAGAAAAGTGATGGGCAGGTAACTTAAACCAAAAAACCTCGAATTGTTTAGTAACAATTCGAGGTTTTTGTAAGTTGACATATTAACGAGAGTAGAACTCAACGATTAATGCTTCGTTAATTTCTGATGGTAACTCAGAACGTTCAGGATAGCGGTTATAAGTCGCTTCCTTGTTATCTTCGTTAAATGTTAAATATTCAGGTACGAAGTTGTTGACTTCGATTGCCTCAGCAATGATGTCAAGATCCTGTGATTTCTCACGTACACCAATTACTTGACCAGGTTTAATACGGTAAGATGGGATGTCAACACGACCACCATCAACTGTGATGTGACCATGACCAACTAACTGACGAGCTTGACGACGAGTGCGTGCAAGACCAGCACGGTAAACAAGGTTGTCTAAGCGAGATTCAAGTAAGATCATGAAGTTCTCACCATGAACACCTTTCTGTTTAGCTGCGTCGTCAAAGATACGACGGAATTGACGTTCAGTTAAACCATACATGAAACGAAGCTTTTGCTTCTCTTGTAACTGAAGTCCATATTCTGATTGCTTTTTACGCTGGTTCGGACCATGCTGACCCGGAGCGTAAGGGCGTTTTTCTAACTCTTTACCTGTACCAGTTAGAGAAATGCCGTAACGACGTGATTTTTTCCATAGAGAGCCTGTGTAACGTGCCACGAGCGTCTCCTCCTTTATATATTAAATTTGCATAAAATAAAAAGGATGTGTCCCACACCATGCTCATTTTGCATTCATGTACCTTCGCTCCAGCAGCAGAGAGTTACGCGATACACCTCATCTAGAGGTACAAAATGATGACATAGCAAGTTCACCTAAGCTGCCTTTTATTTTACACAAAGGATATTATATGAAAAATTAGCGGAGGAGTCAAGTGTTAAGTGGAAGATTATAAGATGACTTTTCTAATGTTTCGAATAGAAACCTCGTGTTCACCTATCATTTCAAAGAATGTGCTTTGGTTTTGCTTCATTTCGTTTACTTTTTCTTTTGTTTCAAGAACTGCTTGTTTAATGACGCTTTGCTCTTCTTTTAGATGGGATAAATCTTCATAAATTGGCCTGAGGTCGTCTTTCGTCGCAAAGTTCTTAAGTTCACTTCTGAGTTCGTGTAGGTCGTCTTTAGTGGCGAATTTTTTGAACTCACCTCTGAGCTCTTGCATATCCTCTTTCGTTGCAAAGCTCTTAAGATCATCTTTAGTAGCGAAATTCTTAAGATCATCTTTAGTAGCGAAGTTCTTAAGGTCATCTTTGGTAGCGAAATTCTTAAGATCCTCTTTAGTAGCGAAATTCTTAAGATCCTCTTTAGTAGCGAAATTCTTAAGATCGTCTTTAGTAGCAAAGCTCTTAAGATCATTTTTCGTCGCAAACTGAGACATGGACTCCTGTGTTGCTTTAAGCTCGTCCCTCATTAATTGCTGATTCGTCTCAAGAGATGTGACTCTTACGTTTAGACTTTGGAGTTCAGCTAATATTAAATCCAGTTTTTCTTCAGACATAATATTGTCTCCTCTCAAAATATAATAATTATTATACCACGATTTAGTCGAAAAATGGCACAAAAAAACACCAACTTTTTCAGAAAAAATTGGTGCTATAAGCGCGGTTTATAAATGTTTCTTTAACGTTTCGACAAATGCTTCTAAATACTTCTGATCTACTTCATCAAAACGGTTTTTAATCGGACTATCAATGTCTAACACTCCGTAAACTTCTTCATTCATGATGATAGGAACAACAATTTCCGATTGACTTTGGGCATCGCAAGCAATGTGACCAGGGAACTCGTTAACATCTGGGACGAGCATGGTTTTACGTTCTGCAGTTGCTGTTCCGCAAACACCTTTTCCATCGGCAATTCTAACGCAAGCAGGTAACCCTTGAAATGGACCTAAAACTAGTTCCCCATTTCTCATAATATAAAAGCCAACCCAATTTACAGTATCTAAAAATTGGTTTAACAAAGCACTCGCATTAGAAAGGTTGGCTACAGCGTCTGGCTCGCCTTCTAACAAACTATCTAACTGTTTAACTAAAAGTTCATAATTTTCTTCTTTTGTTCCGTTGTATTTTATTGTGTCAAACAATGTGATACGCTCCTTTATAAATGTTTGGTAAAATGTTGTCATAAATTCTATAAAATTAAAAGGTATTTTACATTTACAATCGAATTATAGAGACAAAGAGGTGATGTTATGTCAAACGATAGTACAAGACAAAAGATTATGGATGCTGCCGCTCAATTGTTCTATTACAACGGTTTCAAAGGTACATCTGTTAGAGCAATCACCGAAAAAGCTAATGTAAATGTATCGTCTATTAATTATCATTTTAAAAACAAACAAGGATTAATTGAATATATGACAGTAGATTATTTTGAGAAGTACTTAAAGCTTCTTGAGCACATTACTCAAGATGAACAAGCGTTAACTGATTTTAACGTTTTGTTTAAAGCTATTGAGGAAATTATACATTATAAATATGAACGTTTTCAATTCAGTTGTTTAATCCAGAGAGAGTTATCTTTAGATAATATGTTTATCCGTGAATTGTTTTCTACATATGTCGCGAAAGAGAAGTATTTATTTAAAAAAATGTTAAAAGGTTTCTCAGAAGAGTGGGGTTTTAAGGCTTTAGAGCAAGATATTTTATATATTCAGCTTAAGAGTTTAATTAATGGTCCATTTGTCTACGCACATGATTGGCAAGACCATTATCAGTGGGATCAAAGCGGAGAAATGTTTATCAAGAAGTATATGGAAACGTTTAAAAAATGGTTTTATAGAAATGTAAATGTATAAAATTTGACTTTTTATGTTGAAAAAGCTAAAAATATGGCAAATTCTACTTTAAAATATGATATTATAGAGTAAATGTATTAGTCGTAGTGTTAGGGGGCTTTTTATGGAACTTGTAATCGCCATTATCATTGTAGCAATTGTTCTATTTATTATAGTTGGGGCCGTCATGCGTAAAAAAGTATATCAGCGTGTTGATGGTTTAGAAGAGAAAAAAGTCCTGTTAATGAATCGCCAGGTAGCGGATGAAATGAGTAAAGTGAGGAACTTGAATTTATCAGGTGAAACGGAATCTTTATTTGAATCTTGGCGAGATGAGTGGGATGACATTAATGATGAAGTTTTCTCAAATGTTGAAGAAGATTTGTTAGATGCTGAGGAATCAGCTGAACGCTATCGTTTTGGAAAAGCTTTCAGGATTCTGAATCATGTGGAACGTGAATTAAACCAAGTTGAGAAAACAATTGATGATATTTTTAAAGAAGTTGATCGCCTCCTTCATTCTGAAAAAGATAGTCGTGAAGAAATTGAAAAAATAAAACCACGAATTAGCGAAGTTAGAAAAGTTGTTCTTCAAAATGGTTATCAACTTGGAAAATCTGAAGTCGTTTTTGATGTTGAATTAGATGAAATTGAACAAGAATTAAATGAATACGAAACGTTAACGGCATCAGGAAATTATACTGACGCCCAGGAACTAGCTCAAAAGCTAAGTGAACAATTGAGTGAACTTGAACGTAAAGTTCAGGTATTCCCAGAGTTGTACCGTTCATGTAAACAAACTCTACCTGAAGATTTAGACCATCTTCAAAATGGAATTCGTGAAATGCGTGATGATGGATTCCAAGTACAATTACTTGGTCTAGATAAAGAGATTCAAACTCACCATGAAACCCTCATCCAAATGATTGATGAACTAAATAAAGGTCAAGATCAAGGTGTTAGTGAAAAAATTGAACAAATACAAAGCCGGATCGTTGAGATTTATGACGAACTTGAAAAAGAGGCATTAGATAAAAATTATGTCGTGCAAAAATTAGAAAAGATGGAACTAAAACTCGAAGCTGCTGCTAAACGTTTTGCAGAGATTAAAGATAACGTGATGGAAGTTAAAGAAAGTTATCATTTAAATGATGATCAATACGAACGACAATATCAATTAGGTAAATCCCTTGATCGTTTAAATAAAGAAGCACAAAGAATTCAAGGTATGATTGAACAAGAAGAAGAGCTCTTCTCTTCAATTAGGATAGAAATTGATGAATGGTTTGCTGATTATGAAGATTGGGAACATGCATTAAATGATTTTGATGAGTTTCTACATAATCTTAGAAAAGATGAACTCGAAGCTAGGGATCAGATTACAACCTTAAAAAATGAGATTATCCAAATTAGACAGCAATTGCAAAAGAGCAATTTACCTGGCATTCCTCACTATATTAATGAATTAGTAAATGATGGAAGAGAAGCTGTCTTAGATTCTTTACAAGCTCTTGAGGAGCAGCCATTAGACATTGAACGTGTTAATCAATCTATTGATAAAGCCGAGAAATTGGTGGGCCGAGCTGTTGAGCAAACTAGTTTACTGGTTGATCAAGCACAGCTTGCCGAAAGAGTTATTCAGTATGCGAATCGCTATCGATCAACATATCCTTTATTAGCAGCTCAAATTTCTGAAGCTGAAGCTGCGTTTTTGAACTACGATTATGAATTAGCTTTAGAAAAATCATCAAAGGCTTTAGAAGAGATAGAACCAGGCGCACTTAAACGCTTAGAAGAGGTTATGACTGACACAACGGTTTCATAATGTTGGGAGGGTGAATCATATGGATCGTGTATTAATAGGTGTGGTAGGCACTTTGTTTGTTACGACCTGGGTAGCGGTAATCGTCTTATTCGTGAATTCAGATGAACCTAAGCAGATTGTGGCAAATACTCACCAAGAAATTCAATCATTCCAAATTCATGCTAAAGATTCATCCACTTTTTATGCTTTAACTTCACCATCTTCTAAAAAAGGAAAATCATTAGATGAAATGGTTTTATCGCGAGATGATGAAGGGGTATCCATAGACGATCTATTAGAGTATTTTGATTTAAATAAACCAAAGAAAGCTGCTCCTAACTCATAAGGGGTAGCTTTTTTAGTTGATAATCATTCTTTATTTATGTTATTATAACTCGATGCAAAAAGACGTTGATGGGAGTATTAAAATGATCTATTTAGATAATAGTGCCACAACAAAACCAGCGCCTGAAGTGCTTAAATCCTTTCAGTCAGTGGCGATGAATTATTTTGCCAATCCATCATCTATACATGAAGTTGGCGGGGAAGTTGAAAAACTTCATCAAAAAGCTAGAAAGCAAGTCGCAAATCTTCTTAGAGTTCGAGAAGACGAAATAATTTTCACCTCTGGAGGAACAGAAAGTAATAATTTAGCATTAAAAGGGATTGCACATGCCCATTTAAATAGAGGGAATCATATTATTACGACTCAAATTGAACATCCTGCTGTACTTCAAGTCTTTCAGGAACTTGAAAATGAAGGTTTTGAAGTGACTTATTTACCAGTCAATTCATCTGGTGTTATTAACATGGATGACTTGAAAAACGCCTTAACAGAACAAACTATATTAGTTTCCATTATGCATGTTAATAATGAAATTGGTTCTATTCAGCCTATTGAAAAAGTAGCTAAGTTACTAGCAAACTTTCCGAAAGTGACATTTCATACGGATCATGTTCAAGGCTTTGGTAAAATTCCACTACCTTATGATTTGAAAGGATTAGATTTGGTGACGATTTCTGGTCATAAAATACATGGTCTTAAGGGAACAGGTTGTTTAATTAAAAAGAAACATGTTCAGCTTAAGCCACTTTTTCATGGTGGAGCTCAGGAGTCTGGCATAAGACCTGGTACTGAAAATGTTGCTGGAAATGTTTCTCTAGCTAAGGCAATGAGGTTAGCTTTAGAGAAGCAGGATCAATATAAATCGCTTGAATCTGTTAAACATAATTTATTTGAACAACTTTCATCCGTTGATGGAGTTACCATTAACTCACCGCAGGATGGAGCCGCGCATATTTTTAATTTTTCTGTTAGTGGATTTAAACCAGAAGTGATTATACATGCCTTAGGTGAAAAGGACATTTATGTGTCGACAAAATCCGCCTGTTCATCCAAACAAGATGAGCCGAGTCACGTTTTAGTTGCGTGTGGAAAGGAACTAGAAGCTGGTGCTGCTATTCGCGTGAGCTTAACCATTGATCAGAATGAACAAGAATTAGATGTTTTTATAGAAGAAATTAAACGTGTGATTGAACAATATAAAAGTATAATGGGGTAATTGACATGATTTATAATCATATTTTAGTGAGATACGGAGAACTAGCCTTAAAAGGAAAAAATCGAAAATCATTCATACAGATTTTGAAAAACAATGTGGAAAAGAAGCTTAATGACTATCCAAATATTAAAGTAAAAGCTAGAAGAGACCATATGTATATTCTCTTAAATGGCGAGGATTACGAGGCTATTTTAGAGAAATGTAAAGATATTTTTGGAATTCAATCGTTTAGCTTAGCTATGAAAATTGAAAACGATCAAGAGAAAATTAAAGAAGCTGCTTTAGAGGCATTACGTTTAGAATCTGGTGAAACCTTTAAAGTAACTTGTAAGCGTCCGAATAAAGATTTTCCAATTGGTTCTCAAGATATGAATCAAATTTTAGGTGGGCATTTACTAAGTCATACGGATGGTTGGACAGTTGACGTTCATCAGCCAGATGTAGAGTTGCGCGTTGAAATCAGACATGATGCAACTTATATCACATCAAAAAAAATACAAGGTAAAGGCGGTCTTCCCGTAGGTACGACTGGAAAAACTTTATTATTACTTTCTGGTGGAATCGATAGTCCAGTTGCTGGCTACTTAACGATGAATCGTGGAGTTGAAATTGAAGCGATTCACTTTCATTCACCACCGTTTACAAGTGAGAGGGCTAAACAGAAGGTAGAAGATTTAGCGAGAGTTTTAACAAAGTATGGTGGAGACGTTAAACTACATTTAGTTCCTTTTACAGAAATTCAGCAAAAAATCTTTCAAGAAGCGCCTGAAAATTATGGTATGACTATTATGCGTAGACTTATGATGCGTATTAGTGAAATGGTCGCTAAACAGCGTGATATTTTATCGATTACGACTGGAGAAAATTTAGGACAAGTGGCTAGTCAAACAATGGAAAGTATGCACACCATTAACGAGGTTACTAATTATCCAATTATTAGGCCACTCGTAGCTATGGATAAAATTGATATTATCGACATTTCAAAAAAAATTGGTGCTTATGAGATTTCTATAAGACCATACGAGGATTGTTGCACGATTTTTGTACCAAAGTCTCCAAAAACGAAGCCTAGAAGAGACAAAGTTAATGAGTTTGAAAGACCAATTGATTTTTCTATGGATATTGAAAAAGCTTTAAACAATATGGAAACAGTGACATTTAGCGCGACAGACGAAGAAAAAGAAGACGAGTTTGAAGACTTATTATAGCTTGATTTCTTCCAAGTTTTGCATTGTATTATAACTTTCCCGTTGCTAACAATAGTTAACGAGGAGGTGAAAATCCAATGGCAGATCGCAACAACTCAAACCAATTATTAGTTCCTGGTGTTGACGCAGCGTTAAACCAGATGAAAACTGAAATTGCTCAAGAGTTTGGTGTACAACTTGGTCCTGATTCTACTTCTCGTTCAAACGGATCAGTAGGTGGAGAAATCACTAAACGTCTTGTTCAACAAGCACAATCACAAATGAATGGTCAATAATTAAATAAGAAACATTATCTAATACTCTAAGGGCAGTTTTGAAACTGCCCTTTTTTTGATTGTCAAAATAGAAGCGGTTTAAGTTGAATTTTTAGTCAAAATGGTAGTAGTATAAGGTCAACGAACTAGAAATGTATAAGGGGGACGACAAATGGGGCAACTATGGTTTGGTGGAAAGATTTACACAATGACTGGTCCCGAGAATATGGTTGAAGCCATTTACACTGACCACGGAAAAATTATAGAAACAGGTTATTTAAAAGATCTGAAGAATAAATATAAACAACAAATAGATGATGAAATTAGATTTGAAGGAGTATTGTTCCCAGGATTTATCGATAGTCATCTACATATAATTGGTCACGGTGAAAAACTTCTTCGCTTAGACTTGTCTGATGTTCAATCAAGAAAAGAAGTCATTCAAAAAGTTCAAATCGCATCAAACCAATTAAGTGAAAACGAATGGCTGATTGGTGAAGGTTTTAATGAAAATAACTGGGATGAACCCATTATGATTCACCGCAAGGAGTTAGATGAAGTTTCGAATGGCCATCCAGTTGTTTTAACACGAATCTGTCGACATGCTTTAGTGGCTAACTCTAAGGCTATGGAAATTTCAGGCGTATCTGAGGAGACGGAGGATGTACCTGGAGGCGTTATAGAAAGAGATTTTTATGGTCACTTAACAGGGGCTTTTCACGATCAGGCACAGGAATTGATTAAATCGCATATGCCTACCCCTGATTTAGATTTTTTGAAGAAGGCTATTCAAACATCGGTTAGAGATTTATTATCTAAAGGAATTGTTTCTGGCCACAGTGAAGATTTAAGTTATTATGGTGGCTTTAGCAAAACATATGAAGCTTTCAAACAAATCATACCCAATCAAGAATCTTTTAGAGCTCATTTATTAGTGCATCACCTAGTAGTAGATGACCTGCACGCTGAGGGTCACCAATCGCAAGAGAAGGATGATTGGTTGGAATTTGGAGCTATGAAATTATTTGTTGATGGCGCATTAGGTGGTAGGACTGCACTCTTGTCTGATTCATATTCGGATGATCCAACTACAAATGGGGTTGCCATTCATACGGATGAGGGTTTAGAAGAATTGGTTAAAAAAGCTAGGGATTACCAAATGCCAATTGCCACTCATGCTATTGGTGATTTAGCAGCTGAAAAAGTTATTGATTTAATTGAGAAATATCCGCCTCCACAGGGGATGAAAGATCGATTAATTCATGGGCAAATAATGCGCCCTGAGTTAATTGAACGCCTTAAAGGAAAATCAGTTATTATAGATATTCAGCCGCTTTTTGTTTCTTCTGATTTCCCATGGGTAATCGACCGGGTCGGTGAAAGGCGAGCGAATCAATCCTATCCGTGGAAATCATATATTCGTGAAGGCATATTATGTGGCGGTGGTTCAGATGCTCCAATTGAGATTGTTGATCCGTTAACCAGTATTGATGCTGCGGTTAATCGTAGGTCAACTTATGATGGGATGACTTATAACATAAGTGAATGTTTATCAGTTTATGAAGCATTTGAGTTGTATACGGTTAATCCTGCAAAAATCATTGGAAAAGAGCATGTTCAAGGACAAATTGAGGCAGGGTTTTATGCTGATTTTGTAATTTTAAATCAAGACCCTTTTTTAATTGAAATAGAAAATCTTCATAACATTAAAGTTGAAAAAACCATAGTGAATGGGAAAGTGGTTTATTCATCTACATGACAAAAGCGTTTGGATTTACTTCCAAACGCTTTTCTATTTTATGTACGCATATTTTTCCAATAAATAGACACCTTAAATTTAAGGGGTGCTTTAGATGATCGTGTTATCGATATTGGCTGCAATCTTATTGGTTTTTATATTGCTAATCCTATGTTTAATTTTTAGTCAGGTAAAAGTGGCCATACATTTTACATATCGTCATCAAAGGCAAGACCTCTATATTCAATTAATTCTTTGGAAATATATTAAACTTACTCGATCGATTCCAATTATTGATTTAAATACTGATACGTTTTCAGTTGATTTAGTCGAGAAAGACGAAATGTTTGGTAAGCAAAAAGAAAAGAAAAAATCATTCACCATAGATGATCTTAAACAGCAATGGACGTTAATTAATGAAGTTATTAAAACGACTAAAGACGTTTTACCACATTTAAAAAAAGCACTTAAGGCTATTCAAGTCAATCAATTCAATTGGGATACCATGCTAGGAGTAAGTCGTGCTGACCATACAGCTGAATTAACTGGAGTCCTTTATACCGTTAAAGGTGGAATTGCAGCTATGATGTTGAATTATTTAACGCTTAGCACCAATCCCGATTACACGGTGCAACCTTATTATGTCAAACCGACTTATCAGACAGAGCTAAAGTGTATATTATCCTTTAAACTCGGTAAAATTATGCGTGAATTATATAGCGTAGGAAAACAATATGGAAAACTTAAAAAGGTGGGCTTAAAATGAATGAACATCCTATACACGACATGATGGTTACAGCCATGGAAAACTTAAAAGATATGATCGATGTTAATACCATCATTGGTGACCCTATTGAAACGCCAGACCGTTCAACTGTCATTCTACCAGTATCTAAAGTTGGATTTGGCTTTGCTGCAGGTGGTAGTGAATTCGGTAAATCATCCCAACAAAGCGATGATGGGCAAGGTCAAGGCCAAAGTGGTTCATCGCATCCGTTCGGTGGAGGAACTGGTGGGGGTGTTTCGATTAATCCAATCGGCTTTTTAGTAGTTCGTCCGCACGATGTGAAGATGGTTCATTTGGATCAAGGGACTCATATCGTAGAGAAATTAATTGATTTTGCACCGCAAGCTGTTGAAAAAGTGCAGCAATACTTTCAACAACAACAATCCAATCAATCTCAGCAATCTCAGAGAGGCGGACGAGGGCAAAATAATCAGGGTAATCAAGGAGGTCGAGGTTATCGAGATCAGGGAGGTCAAGGTTATCAAGACCAAGGTTACCGTGACCAAGATTATGACCGAAGAGGCAATATTCCAGAATAACCATTTATCTATCAATGTCCCTTTAAATTTGCTAAAATAAAGTAAGTAACGCAAGGAATCGGTTAGAAAGCGGAGGGACTTTGATTGGAGCAACAAATTGAAATAATATTTAAATGGTTAGATGAGACTACTGAAATCATTACTAAACAAGAAGATGTTCCGTACTTAGACGGGCTAATTGCAGCAAGTGAATTGTTGTTTTATCGAGAATTACCCGATGATTTAGAGCCAACATATGAACAACAATTACAGACAAAACTTAGTCAGATTAATCTTTCTGAATATACAGGTGAGATGAGGCGTAAAGGGCTTCAACTCGCAATATTAAAAGGTATGAAAGGACAGACACAGCAGCATCACTACATCACCCCAGATACAGTGGGTATGTTTATTGGTTATTTAGTGCAGCGTTTTGTTGGAACTGAAAAACCTTATACATTATTTGATCCTGCATGCGGAACAGCTAATTTATTGTTTGCTGTTTTAAATCAACAAGAGGTATTAAAAGAGTCGATTAAATTATATGGTAGTGAAGTGGATCCGACCTTAATTCGATTAGCTTATATCAATGCTAATTTACAAGAAAAAGAGGTGGAGTTCTTTCATCAAGATAGTTTAAAGCCTATTTTACTTGAACCAGTTGATGTCGTCGTTTCGGATCTACCAGTAGGATATTACCCTGATGATGAAACGGCACAAGGTTATGAGCTTAAGGCAGAGCAGGATCATTCATACTCTCATCATTTATTTATTGAACAGAGTATAAAATATACTAAAGAAGGTGGCTATTTATTTTTTGTAGTACCGAGTATGTTGTTTGAAAGTGATCAAAAGGATCAACTTCAAGCTTACTTAAAAAAGCATGCTCATATTGTTGGCTTGCTTCAGCTACCTGAATCGATGTTTAAGAATGAAACGATGAGAAAGAGTATTTTCGTTCTGCAAAAGAAAGGTGAGGCCACGAAAGATCCTAAAAAGGTTATGCTTGCCGACTTGCCTTCATTTAAAGAAGCTGAAGCCATGCAGCAAGTGTTGCAACAATTGAATCAGTGGTTTGAAAACGAGCGATAAAACCTTTATAAATGTTTACTATAGCCAGTCCTTAGGTAGGGGCTGGTTTATCAATAGGTAAAAAGGGTGATGAAATGGGAGAGGAAAGAGTACGTCGTTCGATTTTAAAATGGGAAGCTGAACTAGAAGCTTATCATACAAATGATTTTGAAAGAATGTATGAGATATCACTAGATAGCATGTTTGGGAAAATTCCTAATCACTATCAAGAGAAAATTCTCAATTGGGCTGATCAGTGGTTCTTATACACGTACACGTTTCTTCAGGGAACTAACTCGCAACAGGCTTCTCAAGAAAGAATACTTCAGACAGCAAGATCATTTAATGAACAAATTGAAAAAATTGATGATTTAAAATCTCTATCGATAGAACAGCTTACTTATTTATCTGATCAACAATTAGCTAAGAGCAGAGTGTATTCATTTGCTCAAGGCGGGTTAACGGGAACTGGTGGATGGTTGTTTTTAGGTGTGGATTTTCCATTAATTAT
This sequence comes from Piscibacillus salipiscarius, assembly GCF_042685285.1. Lineage (NCBI taxonomy): Bacteria > Bacillati > Bacillota > Bacilli > Caryophanales > Bacillaceae > Piscibacillus > Piscibacillus salipiscarius. The sequence continues at coordinate 15,711 of NZ_JBHUMZ010000048.1, forward strand.
GACATTAAACTTAAGGTCAGTTCAGTTAATTGGAAATAGTTTTGGTTATGATATGAACAACCCTGTGGAGATGATTTTAGCCTTAAAAATACTGCATGGTGGGCTTATGCCACAGCGGTTCAAATACGAGGCATGGACAGAGCTTAAAAATGACTTAAACTCACTTGATACTATTATGGAACAGGTAGACGGTACTCTTGATGAGACATGGTTAGAACAGCCCGTTAATCAGCTTTTTAAGACGCTCGCAATTGTAATGTTCAGAAAAAAGTTAGTGCAAGGTGTACCATTAATAAGTGTTGGGATTGGGGCTCTTTCTAATTATAAATTATCGAAAGATGTAACCTTATTTGCGAAGTACTTTTATCAGCATCGTTTTTTAGAAGAGCAATAAAAGAGGAGAGATTACTCTCCTCTTAAGTTTGTTTATGTTCATCTTCTGGTCTTATGACGAGTACATCAACTTTAGCATAACGAGTAATGTGTTCAGACACACTTCCGATGAAAAAGCGTTCAACAGCATTCATTCCGGTAGCTCCGCAAATGATTAAATCTGCCCCGTGTCTAGGTGCAACTTCTTTTGCAATTTTTACTTTAGGTGAGCCATGTTCCATGTCTGTCACCACATTGGTTACACCAGCTTGAGAAGCACGCTCTTCATAGCCTTTTAAGAGTTCTTGTGCGTCGTTCTGAACTCTATCCGAAACATTACGATCATAAGCTTCAATGGTGGAATACACACGAGTGTCAACTACATGAGAAATAATTAATTTGGCATGGTTTCTTTTAGCAATGTCGATTGCTTTTTGAAAAGCAAAGTCCGATGCTTTAGATCCGTCAACAGCAATTAAAATATTGTGGTATTCAAACGCCATCTGTTAAGACCTCCTTTATGTTAAGTATATCATGATTGTAAGCGCATTCATAACATTTATTTTTAACAATGAATTAAGAAATTTTAAATTTGATTATGTAATGGTAAAATGTTCATATAGTTAAACAGGAGAATGGAGGGGTCCCATGCGCCATGCCTTAATCACTGCAGGTACAAAAGGGTTAGGCAGAAAAATGACAGAGTACTTTCTCAAAAATGGTTATAGTGTCACCGCGACTTATCGTTCAGACAAAAATCAGGCTAATAAGTTAAAAGATGAGTATATTGGCTATCCGTTACATATCGAACAATTAGATGTGCAAAACCATCATAAGATAGAACAAGTTGTACATGAGGCATATCAAAAGTTTGGACGCATTGATTGTTTAATTAGTAACGCAGGCCCATTTATTTTTGAAAGAAAAAAGCTAATGGATTATAGTACAGATGAATGGGATCGAATGGTTCGTGGGAATTTAGATGCCTCTTTTCATTTAGTTAAATCTTGTATTCCTATCATGAGGAAGCAAAATTTTGGCAGGATTGTATTTATGGGGTTTCAAGGAGTCAATCACAGTTCGGGTTGGATATACAGATCAGGCTTTGCTTCGGCAAAAGTTGGGGTAGCTTCACTGATGAAGTCAATAGCACTTGAAGAAGCAGAATATAAAATTACCGCTAATATGGTTGCGCCAGGTAAAATAATTGACAATATGAAAGAAGAAAATATTGAAGAAAGCCGAAAACACCCCAGTCAAGATACACCGATTGGACGTGAAGGGACTGGTGAAGATATCGCTAGAACGGTAGGATTTTTATGTGATGAGAATTCTGATATGATTACTGGTTCCGTTGTCGATGTTAACGGAGGCATGGATGTCATTCACCGTTATTTATAAAAGTGTACAACTTTATTGGAATTAGTGTTATAGTAAAATTTGTTATGATATTTTTCATTTTTTTATTACATAATCAGGGAGGTTTTGACTGATGAAGATCGGAATACCTAAGGAAATTAAAAACAATGAAAACCGTGTTGCATTAACTCCTGCAGGGGTCATTGCACTTGTTAACGCTGGACATAGTGTTTTTGTTGAAACAAATGCTGGAGAAGGTTCTAACTTTACGGACAAGCAATATGAAGAAGCGGGCGCAACGATTGTGCCATCAGCTAAGGACGCTTGGTCTCAAGAAATGGTTATGAAAGTTAAAGAACCACTTCCTGAAGAATATGATTACTTCTATGAAGGTTTAATCTTATTCACTTATTTACATTTAGCTGCTGAACCTGAATTAACTAAAGCGTTAATTGATAACAAAGTTGTTGGAATCGCTTACGAGACCGTTCAGCTAGATAATCGCTCACTTCCACTATTAACACCAATGAGTGAAGTTGCGGGTCGTATGGCAAGTCAAATCGGTGCTCAGTTCTTAGAAAAATCTCGTGGTGGTAAAGGAATCTTATTGAGTGGAATTCCTGGTGTTCAAAGAGGGAGAGTAACTGTAATCGGCGGTGGTGTCGTTGGAACAAACGCTGCTAAAATCGCAGTTGGTTTAGGTGCAGATGTAACGATTATCGACCTTAGCCCTGAGCGTTTAAGAGAGCTTGATGATATTTTTGGTAATCAAATTAATACGGTCATGTCGAATGAATTAAATATTGCAGAAGCTGTGAAGCATTCGGATTTAGTTGTTGGTGCTGTGCTAATTCCTGGTGCAAAAGCACCTAAACTAGTGACAGAGGACATGGTTAAAGAAATGTCACCTGGATCAGTTATTGTTGATGTGGCAGTTGACCAAGGTGGAATTGTTGAGACAGTAGACCATATTACAACTCATGATAACCCTACTTATGAAAAACACGGCGTTCTACACTATGCTGTTGCTAACATGCCTGGTGCCGTGCCAAGAACATCAACAATCGGCTTAACCAACGTGACGGTACCTTATGCGCTACAATTAGCTAACAAAGGCTACAAGCAAGCAGTTAAAGATAACCAAAACCTTCTAAAAGGGATTAATACATTAGATGGTTATGTAACATACAAAGCTGTTGCGGATGCGCATGAATTAGACTATAAAGATTTAAGTGAATTATTGTAATCATATTTTCCTTCAATTGTGAAAAACTATAGATATAGAAGATTGAAGGTGGTATGACATGAAGAAATGGTTTATTAGATTGATTAAATACGGCCCGATTATTTTCCCTTTTATACAAAAGATCAAAAACAAATTGGGGCGACGTAAAAAGAAAAAAGCTATATAATGCAAAAAAGGCATCCTTTTAATAAAAAGGGCGCCTTTTTTATATTGATTTTCTGCAAGATGCATAGTCCAGTATACTTTAAGCCGGTTGAATGGTAGCATCTTTACTAATGTTGTAATTATTAATCTCTTATAAATATAAAAAAGCCTCTTCAGAAAGAAGAGACTTTAATTATTTTCTATAGTTGAAAAAGTCAAGTTGTCATACTAATTCGCTTGTTTAAGTTTATTCTGATTCTCAAGTAAAAAATTCAGCGAGATTTGATTAAATTCTTTAGCTTTTTCAATATTACATATGTGACCGCAATGATCTAACACGCATAGCTTAGCGCTTACATCTTGTTTAATATCTTTTTTTAATGGATGGATAAATAAGTGATCTTCACTTCCAGAAATATAAAGTTTGGGAATATGAGGTGCCATCTTTTGTACTTTCTGGTAGCTTTGTTCAATGGTATAACATAAGCTATACCAACCTAAAAAGTTTTTTCTGTGCATTTTTACAGCTTCTCGCACAAATGTTAATCTGGATTCTTTATGATTAAGTTTAGGCATCATGATGCGTGCAAAGAGTCTGTAGATCCACATATAAGGCGTGAATCCTTTAACCATGTTTCCAACCTGTAATAACATCTTAGAGAATAATGAAAATCGTGTCACTGTTCCAGCTAACACGGTGCTTTGCACTCTCTCAGGTGCTGTTTGAAGAATTTCATGAATAATAATAGTACCTAATGATACTCCAACAAAATGGGCTTGGCCTATTTTTAAAAAGTCTAAAGTTTCTATGACTTCACTGGCTGCTATTTCTGATGTGAATCCATTTTTATAAGTATTTATATCAGGTGAGTTTCCATGGCCAGGTAGTTCAATGGTGACAACGTTAAATTGTCTTTTATAATGTTTTAATTGTTTATAAAAAATGTTTGAGTTACCGCCAAGACCATGAATCAAGACTAAATAATCTTGAGTTTCGATTTCATTGTGAATTTTATAATCTAACATATGTTTACCTACCTTGCTGTCACATAAAAAATTATTAGCACTTGAAATTATAACAGTTCAAGCCAAAAAAAGTGTGACAGAACAGCGACAGATTAATTACAGCTTAAAAAAACTTGCCACATGTTAATCGTGACAAGTTTTTATAATTACTATAGTTCCAACAATTCCTTCATAAACTCTGTTAATGTGGTCGCACCGTTACTTGTTATAAAGACATCATCTTCAATTCTAACGCCGCCTATTTCTGGTACGTATATACCAGGTTCAATCGTATAAGACATACCTTCTTTTAATACGTCATCATTGTTTGATGCAAGGGATGGGAATTCGTGGACATTAATCCCTAATCCGTGTCCAATTCGGTGAGGGAAGTATTCACCGTAACCAGCTTCTTCAATGACCTGTCTTGCGATTTGGTCTAAATCTCCTAAACGAGTACCAACTTTACTTGCATGGATAGCTTTTTCCTCAGCTTGTAAGACTGTATTGTAAATTTCTTTTTGTTGATCAGATGCTTGACCTAAGACAACTGTGCGGGTAATGTCCGAACAATAGCCTTTGTGTACGACACCGAGGTCCATCAACACAAAATCTCCGTTTTGGATCGGCGTCAAGTCAGGTGTTCCATGGGGTGCGGCTGATTTTTTTCCGGCCAATACAGTCGTGTCGAACGACATATTTCGAATGCCTTCTTTTTTCAGTGCGTATTCAATTTCAGCTATAATTTCTAATTCAGTTTTTCCTTCTTGAATATGTTTAAGGGCTGTTTCAATGCCAAAATCAGCAAATTGCGCAGCTTCTTTTAAAATACCCATTTCTTTTTGATCTTTAATTAGTCGGAGTTCGTTTAGCATTAGCTGGCCATCTACAATGTCAGTTCCGTTTAGTTCCTTAATGACAGTTTCATATCTAACGACATTAAGATCTTCTTTTTCGATAGCCAATGTTTGCGGCTGACCGAGGTCTTTAATATAACGTGATAATTTAGTCCAGGGGTTTTCGTGGTCAAAATATGTAATGGTGTCGCCTTCCCATCCAGCGTTTTTAACATCTTCTTTTTCTAAAGCAGGAACGATGAGTGCTGAATTGCCTTTTTGGTCAACAAATGCTCCTATTAATCGTTCATGTGCTTCAGCGTAAAGATTTGTAAAATAAAAGACATTTTCTTTCGATGTGATAAAAACGCTATCTAGATTGTTGTCTTTCAGCTTTTGAATTAATTGATTTAATCTACCTTCCATCCAGAATCACCTCTAATAAAATTTTGTCTATATGTGTTATCATAACGAAACAAGGGAAATAAATGAACTGTGGAGAATTAATTTATGTAGATAAAAATTAATTAGGAGGTTTTTAACATGAAAGTTTCTTATCATGGACACTCAGTAGTCAAAGTTGAGCACAATGACAAAACTATTCTAATTGATCCATTCATTACAGGAAATGGATTGTGTGATTTGAATGCCGATGAGGTTAAGGCAGATGTAATTTTATTAACTCATGGTCATAATGACCACGTTGGAGACACTGTGGACATTGCGAAACGTCATGATGCATTAGTGGTGGCTCCAAATGAGCTAGCGGATTATTTAGCCGGCAAGGGCTTGAATACACATAACATGCATATTGGCGGGGCACATGAATTTGATTTTGGTAAGGTAAAGTATACACAAGCATTCCATGGTTCTAGTTACAATGAAGAAGATGGAACGATTGTTTATACAGGTATGCCTGGCGGAATTTTGTTAACGATTGAAGGGAAGACAATTTATCACGTAGGAGATACTGGTTTATTTTCTGATTTAAAATTAATTGGTGATTTAAATGATATTGACCTAGCATTCGTTCCAATAGGAGATAACTTTACGATGGGACCTGAAGATGCCAAGCTAGCTTGTGAATGGATTAAGGCTAAAAAAGTGGTTCCTGTTCACTACAACACATTCCCTGTCATTGAGCAAGACCCTAAGGCATTTGTCGATAGCTTACCATCTGGAATGGGACAAGTTATGAATCCTGGAGATGAATTAACATTATAAGAAGCTGTATAAGTGCCAGTTTTGCGACTGGCACTTTAATTATGAAAAATAGAACGATATAATTAAATTATTATAAAAGGAAAACGGTGATGCTTCATGGCTACGAAACATGAACAAATTTTAAATTACATAGAAGAACTACCCATTGGTTCAAAAATTTCTGTGCGTCTAATTGCGAAGGATTTAAATGTGAGTGAGGGTACGGCTTATCGTGCAATTAAAGAGGCTGAGAATATTGGCTTTGTCAGTACAATAGAACGCGTTGGTACCATTCGTATTGAAAAGAAGAAAAAGGAGAACATCGAAAAGCTAACGTTTGCTGAAGTGGTCAATATAGTCGATGGACAAGTTCTAGGCGGTAGAAGCGGGTTACATAAAACATTAAATAAATTCGTTATTGGTGCCATGAAATTAGAGGCAATGATGCGTTATACGGATAAAGGTTCGCTCTTAATTGTAGGTAACCGCGTTAAAGCTCAAGAAAAAGCTTTAAATGCAGGGGCAGCCATTTTAATAACAGGAGGCTTTGATACAACAGACCATGTTAAACAACTCGCTGATCAGTATGAGCTTCCAGTTATTTCATGTTCATATGATACATTTACAGTTGCCGCAATGATTAACCGAGCTATTTACGATCAGTTAATTAAAAAGGAAATTATTATAGTAGATGATATTTACACGCCGCTTGATGACACCTTTGTTTTAAAAGAAGGCGATACAATTGCTAAATGGTATGCTTTGAACAATGAAACGAAACATAGTCGTTACCCGGTATTAGACGATGAGCAACGGGTTGTAGGTATTGTGACCTCTAAAGATATAATTGGTAAGTCTGATACATTACGAGTTGATAAGGTTATGACGAAACATCCTATTTCCGTTCAAACGACAACATCACTAGCAAGCGCGGCCCACACGATGGTTTGGCAAGGTATTGAACTTTTACCTGTGGTAGATGAACATAATGTGTTTCAAGGTGTCATTACAAGGCAGGACGTCATTAAAGGACTTCAAAACAATCAGCGCCAACCGCAAATAGGTGAAACGATTGATGACATAGTTCAAAAGCAACTTCATTATGATGAGGAATTATCAACATTTTCAACCGAGATCACCCCTCAAATGACGAATCATCTAGGATCGTTATCATATGGAGTGTTCGCCTCACTCATGACAGAGGTTTGTAATCAGATTTTGAAACAACAAAAAACAGGCGACATGGTCATCGAGAATTTATCGATTTACTACATGAAGCCTGTTCAAATTGGAAGTCATTTAACCATCGTTCCGCAAATATTAGAGTTAGGTCGTAAGTTTGCGAAAGTGGATGTTCAAGTGCTATCAAACGATGAACTTGCTGGGAAAGCAATGATTATGACTCAGTTTATTAACCGTTAACTTTGTCCATTTCGCCTTTATAATGCTTATAAAGCTTATAGCCATAAACAATTTGTGCGATTCCTAAGATTAAAAAGAGAATGGTGATAAAAAGAGCTAATCTCGTTTGATAATAATAATATTGATTCATAAAAAATGTCGATACGAAGATCCCCAAAGTGATGCGCGCCTTAGCGTTTGTAATATGCATATATAAGGGATCTTTAGATTTCGTTATTTTAACTTTAAAATAAATATATAAAATAATTGAAACGATAAATAAGGTTATAAGTATTGGCATAGTGCTCCTCCTCTAAACTGAAACCTTCATTCATTGTACCGACTGTTTTATAAAATTTCTAGTATAAAACTGAAGAAAGGTTGACGAATTCATGAAAGATGAAATTATAAAATTAATCCAAGAATACGACCGAATTATTATTCACAGACACGTCAGACCTGACCCAGATGCTTATGGATCTCAAGTAGGGTTAGGTGAATTAATTAAAAATTCATTTCCTGATAAACGAGTTTTATTAGCCGGTGAAGAGGAGCCTTCCCTAAATTATTTAGCTCGATTGGATGAGATACAAGATGAAGACTTCAAAGGATCACTAGTCATTGTTTGTGATACTGCTAATGAAGAAAGAATCTGTGATCAGCGATATCTTACAGGAGAAAAATTAATTAAAATAGATCATCATCCTAATCGTGAACCTTACGGTGATATCATGTGGGTTGACACAGAAGCATCTTCAACGAGTGAGATGGTTTATGAATTATATGAAGCTGGAAAATCTGAGGGGTTTAAATTAAATAATGATGCGGCAAGACTTTTATATGCTGGTATAGTTGGGGATACTGGAAGGTTCTTGTTTCCGAGTGCAACGAATCGAACGTTTGAAGCGGCAAGTGAACTCATAACTTATCAATTTGATCGAACAGAACTTTATGAGAAAATGTATCAAATTCCATTGAAAGTGGCTAAGTTAAGAGGTCGTTTGTTAACGGATTTGGAACCTAGAACAAGTGGGGTTGCAGTCTTTAGAATTAACCAAGAAATGCTTCAGGAGTACGGTGTAACATCTGAAGAAACGCATGCTTTTGTCGGAATCGCAGGAGATATACAAGAGATTCTCTCTTGGGTTTTCTTTGTTGAAGAAGAAGATGTTATTCGAGTCAGATTACGTTCAAAAGGCCCTATTATCAATAATGTCGCTGCTAAATACAATGGTGGGGGACACCCGATGGCATCTGGTGCTAAAGTAAGCACATGGGATGAAGCAGATGAGCTTGTTAAGGATTTAGAGAAAGTTTGTCTTGAGTATCAACAAAAAAGTTAGCCCATCAATTAGGGCTAACTTTTACATTAATTGTTTGGTGTAAACCAACAACCAATATCGGTTTCGTCTACTGTAATATCTAATTCGTGCGACTCAATTCTACGATTCATTAGTCGGATGAGTTCTTCTGTTTCAGCATAAACGGTATTGCCGCTAAGCAACTCATTTAGCTTTTCATCGGCTAATTGCCGTTTATTTAAGACAAACATCATCCTCACCTCTTACATTAAGAAATTCTATAATTATATTGTAACCGAAAATTTGATTATTATAGCTTTTTTGACATAACTTTCTAAAAATAGACATATTACGTCCCTAGCTAGATTGAATACTAATTTCAAGAGAGACATCAAGAGTCGGTCCGATTGTAAGATAAATCACTTTAACCTGATACTGAATTTGATTTACTTTAAAGGTCTTGTTCTCAATGGTTCGAACGAGTAAGTCGCGTTGTTCACTTACAGATGAGATGTTATTCCCAACAACTGCTCCAATTTCATCTTCAATTAAAGCTGTTAGCCTTAATGTTGTAAAACGATCAAGTTTAAGTTGGTCTATGTTAAGCAGTTCTATTTCGACATCTTTAATTCTAAGCAATTGTTCACTTTGTTTACTTAAATCATCCGTATCCTTCTTTAATAATTCATAATCTTGCTCAAGGTTTCTTAATTCTTTTCTAAGTGTTAAATTTTCTTCAATCCAACGTTCAGTATGTTCTCCGTAAATATAAAGAAAAAACAAATAACCAACCATAGTTCCAACGATTATACCAACAAAAAAAGCTTGCCATTTTGGTTTTTTATAATAAGGTGGTATATGCATCATTATAGTTCTCCTTGTGTCACCCAGGAAATAATTAGAATACCTGCTTTGACGCCACCCATAGCTGCGATAATCAACATAATTTGTTTGACTAAATCAATAGTAGAACTTTCAAAGATTCCCCTTTCAAATGTGGAAATCGCATCAAATGTCCCGCCAATAGCTGCAACAATCGCCCATATTCTTAATCGCTGAGCGGATGACATCATTTCTGAAATAGGTGGCTCTCCAGTTATATAGGCGCTAAGGCTGCCAAAGACTGATCCACCAATTAATACACCAAAAGAAATGAAAAAGCATGTAATTAGCGCTGCATAGAAACGTTCTTCCATATTAATCAACCTCTTCAAATGCTTGTCTTTACTTATTAATATGAAAACGAGATTTATTATATGTTGAAACATTTCAAGAATGAAGCAGGTTCGATATAATTGAAGTAGGTCTAATAAAAGAAGGTGACGAACATGTCGTTTGTTCATTTGCAGGTTAAAAGTAGTTACTCTTTTCTGCAAAGTACCATTAATATAAAAGAATATGTGAGATACATAAAATCGTTAGGATTATCTACATGTGCTATAACCGATCATCAGGTTTTACACGGGGCATATGAATTCTACCAAATCTGTAAGCAAGAAGAGGTCAAACCGGTTATTGGTATGTCTGTTGATGTTTATTTAAATCAAGAACAAAGACCACTAACATTTTATTTATATGCTAAAGATTTTAAAGGGTACCAATCGCTTGTAAATTTATCAAACTTAATTCAATTAGAAAAAGAACGGGTGACGCTGAAACATATTTTACAAAGCGAGCAAGTCATTCCAGTGGTTTCCTTTTATGATACGTTTGTTGAAGAATTAATCTATTTAGATGATCAGCATAAATTAAATGAAATCGTAGATACGTTTAATCAATTACAACATTTTTATGTTAAAGTCGATCCTATTACTTCATCTAAAAATTTAGTGACAGAATGGTTCTCTACTCGAAATGATTTGAAGAAACGCCTTGTTCTAATGTGTGATGTAAGGTATTTAAAAGTTTCAGATCGTGTTGGGTTTGAAGCATTATACGCCATGCATCAATCAACAACTGTATCTAATGTTAGACGAGAAGCTAATGTTGGCACACATCTGTTAACGTTAAATGAAATCGTCGAACAATTCGGGCAAGATTGGGAACGAGCTCAAAAACGTAGTGTTGAAGTGGTTGATCAATGCGAGATGACTATGCCAAATAAATGGTTTGATCTTCCGTCATATCAGGAGACGGATGGTTTATCTTCTGATGAATATTTGAGAAAAATCTGTGAGGAACAAGTGAATCGAGTTTATAGGGAAGAAATGCATGATCAGGCTTATAAGAGACTTAATCATGAATTAGAAGTGATTCAATCCATGTCATTTTCGGATTATTTTTTAATCGTTAAAGACATGGTTGATTATGCAAAACGTGAACATATTTTTGTTGGACCAGGGAGAGGGTCTGCAGCAGGCTCCATTGTCGCCTATTTATTAGGCATTATAGAAGTTGATCCATTAAAATATGGATTATTATTCGAAAGGTTTTTAAATCCAGAAAGACAGAATATGCCTGATATTGATATTGATTTTTCTGATTATAGACGAGATGAAGTGATTCGCTATGTTTCTAAAAAGTATGGTGAAGACCGAGTTGCACAAATTATGACGTTTGGTACGTTTCAGGCTCGTTCAACGATACGCGAATTAAGTAAAGTATTTGAAATCGATCGTGATCAAGTTGCTTATTTACTCAAGCAGTTACCTAACCATTCGACGTCCTTGAAAGAGCTGGTTAAGCGTGATTCTTCGTTACAAGAAACCATTAAAAACTCATCTTTATTAAAAGAAATGTTCAAAGCAGCTATATTAGTTGAAGGACTGCCTAGACATTATTCAACTCACGCAGCAGGGATTGTCATTAGTAACGAACCATTAACGAATTATGTGCCAGTTACGTTAGGTCAGGATTTAGTCATGTTAACCCAGTACCCCATGCAACAGTTAGAAGCTGTAGGTTTGTTAAAAATGGATTTGCTTGGACTTCGTAACTTAACCTTATTAGAACGAATGGTTAAACAAGTTGAAGAGAATGAAGGAAAAACGATTAACCTTAAAGGTTTATCGCTGAATGATGAATTAACCTATAATCTTCTTAAAAAAGGAATGACAACAGGTGTCTTTCAGCTTGAGTCTAACGGCATGAAGCAAGCGCTACGTGCTATTAAACCGAATCAACTTGAAGATATTGTAGCTGTTAATGCTCTTTTTAGACCTGGACCGATGCAATTTATCGAAACCTTTGCTAAAAGAAAGCATCAACAAGAGACTGTGTCATATATACATGACGATTTAAAGAATGTATTAAAAGATACTTATGGGGTTCTAGTTTACCAAGAGCAAATTATGCAAGCTGTGCACCAATTTGCTGGCTTTTCTTATGGACAGGCCGATTTATTAAGACGGGCCATTAGTAAGAAAAATCGTGATGCTATTCAAGAAATGAAGGAGAAATTTTTAGAAGGTAGTGCGAGAAACGGTTATGATCGATCCACGGCATTAGAATTATTTGAATGGATTGAGCGTTTTGCTGATTATGGTTTTAATAAAAGTCACGCTGTTGCTTATTCTTTAATTTCTTATCAAACAGCTTATTTTAAAGCTAACTATCCGGCATATTTTTATTCAGAATTAATTTCATCTGTTATGCATGACGATGAGAAAGTTGAAAAGTATGTTAAAGAGGCAAAAACTCAAAGTATCCAGGTTTTACCACCTTCAATTAATGAAAGTTTTGGAAAATTTACAGTCTCAAATAAACATCAGATCCGTTTTGGGTTATTAGCTGTCAAAGGAGTCGGTAAACAGGCTTACGAGGAAATTATTAAGTCCCGTCAAAAAGGCAAATTTAAAGACTTATTTGATTTCTGTAAAAAAGTTGACCTTAAAGTGATGAATCAGACTATTATAGAGAATTTAATTATGGCAGGAGCCTTTGATGAGACGCGAAAACACAGGGCTCAACTATTAGCTGCGGTTATGCCAGCAATCGAACAAGGTGAGTTATTTTCTGATATGGATGAACAACTTAACTGGTCAGATGAATTGTTTGATATGGATATCGAGTATCCTGAAGTTGAACCATTCCCTATTATTGAGCAGTTAAAGCTTGAAAAAGAAGCTCTGGGGTTCGTGATTAGTCCTCATCCGTTATCGTATATTAGGAGAACCTTGCGCAGGTATGGATATCAATCGATTCGTGATGTTTCAGACCTTAAGCTAAAAAGTGTTGTCCAGTTAGTAGGTCACCTTGAGAGAATGAAACAAGTGCGGACTAAACGAGGCGAACAAATGGCATTTTTAACGCTGCAAGATGAATTCTCTGAAATTGATGCTGTACTATTTCCAAAACTGCATCGAGAGGTTCATAGAGAACTCAAAGAAGGGCAATTTGTGAAAGTAAAAGGCCGAAAAGATCAAAGAAACGGTGAAAACCAAATTATTTTAGACGCAATCGAACCTTTTGACATCAACCAAGTTCCTAAGACAAATGCTGCTAAGATTTATATAAAAATTGATTCTGAGGATGAAGTCGGTCAATTAGAACAAATTAAAGCTATTAGTCAGAAATATACAGGAACGACGCCTGTTGTGATTTATTCACCTGCAAGAAAGCGAACCTATCAGTTATCTGAGGGGTATGATTTAGTAGAAAGCCAAGAGCTGTTAAACGAACTTGAAAACATATTCTCTCCAGAAAATGTAAAGGTTAAAAGAACAGAATAATTGCAAGTGTTTTAAGGGTCCGCCAAAATAAAACTTTTGGCGGGCTATGTTTTATCAATTGAAATGCTTTACACAAAATGGTGTTTTGTTATAATGAATTAAGTTAAAGTAGTGGTCAGACCACTTGAATTTAAAGTTCTTGAAAAGGAGAGGTTCTCGTGACGAACTTAAAAGAAGAAGCACTTCATTTGCATAAAGTCAACCAAGGGAAACTAGCGACGCATTCTAAAATCCCAATTCGTAATGAACAGGATTTAAGTTTAGCTTATTCACCAGGGGTTGCGGAGCCTTGTAAAGCTATATATGACAATAAAGATGCCGTATATGATTTTACGATGAAAGGAAATATGGTAGCCGTGGTGACAGATGGATCTGCTGTATTAGGACTGGGTAATATTGGACCTGAAGCGGCATTGCCTGTAATGGAAGGTAAGTCAGCACTTTTCAAAGGGTTTGCTGGTGTTGATTCATTTCCAATTGCCTTAAATACAAATGATGTTGATGAGATAGTCAACACAGTAAAATTGATGGAACCAACGTTTGGTGGCGTCAATTTAGAGGATATTGCTGCTCCTAACTGCTTTATTATTGAGGACCGTCTAAAAAAGGAAACAAATATCCCAATTTTCCACGATGATCAGCATGGTACTGCTATTGTAACGGTAGCAGGATTAATTAATGCTCTAAGGCTAAGTGGTAAATCTTTCTCTGATATAAAAGTTGTAGCTAATGGTGCAGGTGCGGCTGGTATTGCCATTATTAAACTACTGTATAACTTTGGCGTTCGTGACATGATCATGTGCGATTCTAAAGGCGCTATTTTTGATGGACGCCCTTATGGTATGAACCCTGTTAAGGAAGAAGTCGCAAAAATGACGAATAAAGATAAAGTTGAAGGTCCGCTAGAAGAAGTAATTAAAGAAACAGACGTCTTTATTGGTGTCTCAGTTGGCGGTGCGTTAACTAAGGAAATGGTTGAGAGTATGAATGATGATCCTATTATTTTCGCCATGGCCAATCCAGATCCAGAAATTATGCCTGATGATGCTAAAGCTGCAGGTGCTAAAGTAATTGGTACAGGTCGTTCTGACTTTCCGAATCAGGTCAACAATGTGTTAGCTTTTCCTGGAATTTTTAGAGGTGCATTAGATGTACGTGCAACTCGAATTAATGAACGCATGAAGGTTGCAGCAGCAGAAGCAATTGCTAATCTAGTGGGAGATCAATTAACAGAAGACTATGTGATTCCGAATCCATTTGATCCACGCGTTGCACCAGCAGTTGCAAGCGAAGTGGCTAAAGCTGCTATGGAATCAGGTGTAGCTAGAATACAAGTCAATCCAGAAGAAGTTAAAAGACGTACACAAGAACTCACGACCATTGATGAAGATTAGAACCATTTTTTGAGGTGCCCAAATGACTAATACGTCAAAAATCAAGGTTTACCAAGAGGTTTTGGATAAAATTCGCCAATTTATAGAGGCAAATTCTCTCTCTGAAGGTGACAGACTCCCTTCTGAAAGAGAGTTAGCTGAACAATTGAATGCAAGTCGTTCATCGGTAAGGGAAGCACTAAGAGCTATAGAGTTATTAGGGTTAATTGAAACAAAGCACGGGGAAGGAACATTCCTAAAAACATACCGCCCATACCATACTGTTGAATTACTTGCTACATTTGTACTTAGGCAACCGACAACCAAACATGAGTTGCTAGAGGTTCGTCATCTATTAGAAGAACAGTGTTTATCCAAACTTATTTCTAGTGAGCAGCAATCATTTAAGGAACTTATTGATTCGACCAAACAATATAATGGTCAAGATTTACACACATTTGTGTTTAGTGAGCTTTTTGAGTTAGTTGATAATGAATTGTTCTATAAGATTTGGCATTTGATTAATAACTTCTCTCAAACGACCTATAGTAATAAGCTTGACTATGATCGTTATATAAATCTTGTTTTAAGTGTAGAGAGTCAAGATTTATCAAGTGCTTTGCAAGACTTAAATTCAATTTACGAAAAATAACTAATGTTTAAATCTATGAACGATGAATTCCGACAAACTTTTTACTCAAAGTTTTATATAGTTGAAAGAGCTTGTTTCAATAGGGAGGAATCCGTGTGTTAAAAGATATTTTTAATAAAAAGAAAAAGTATGCAACGGTAACGAAACAAGAAGAAAGGGATGATGTCCCTGAAGGCCTTATGGTCAAATGCCCTTCTTGCCGTGAGATTTTTTATAGAAAAGAAATAGAGAAAAATTTAATGGTTTGTCCGAAGTGTGATCATCACCATCAAATTACTTCTCGTGATCGAATTGAGCATTTAATGGGGAATACGTTTGAAGAATGGGATGAAGACATGGTTTCTGAAAACCCATTAGAGTTCCCTGGCTATCTAGAAAAGTTAGATAAGGATCGCGAAAAAACGGGTATTAATGAAGCTGTTGTTACAGGAAAAGGTTATATTAACGGGCTTGAGACGGCTATTGCCGTTATGGATTCACGATTTAGAATGGGTAGTATGGGATCTGTTGTTGGTGAGAAGATTTCTCAAGCCGTTGAACGTGCAAGGGAAGAACAAATTCCTTTTATTATTTTCACAGCTTCTGGTGGAGCTAGAATGCAAGAAGGGGTTTTAAGCTTAATGCAGATGAGCAAAACTTCCGTTGCTTTAGAACGTTTCGCAAGATCTGGTGGACTATTTATTTCATATTTTACTAATCCTACTACAGGCGGTGTATCAGCTAGCTTTGCATCGCTTGGAGACTATAATTTTGCAGAACCAGGTGCATTAATAGGATTTGCTGGTAGACGTATTATTGAACAAACGATTCGTGAAAAGCTTCCTGATGACTTTCAGACTGCAGAATTTTTATTTAAACATGGACAACTCGATCGAGTCATTCATAGACAAGATATGAAACAAGTACTGACAGATGTCCTTGACCTACACCAAGTAGGAGGTGGAGTTCGATGAAGCATGTATTACCATTTGAAAAACCAGTAGTAGAACTCAAAGAAAAAATTGCAGAACTCAAGAAGATTACATCAGATAGTGATATAGATTTCACAGATGAGATTAAGAAATTAGAAGGTCGTCTTGAGAAATTAGAAAAAGAAGTTTACGGAAATATGTCACCATGGGACCGGGTACAAATGGCTCGTCACCCTGAGCGTCCAACAACTTTAGATTATATTGAGCATCTCTTTACTCAATTTTTAGAATTACACGGTGATCGCTATTATGGTGACGATGAAGCAATTGTAGGCGGAATTGCTAATTTCGAAGGCACTCCAGTAACGGTGATCGGTCATCAGAGAGGTAAAGATACGAAAGAAAATATTCGTCGTAACTTTGGCATGCCTCATCCAGAAGGTTATCGTAAGGCACTACGATTAATGTATCAAGCTGAAAAGTTCAACCGTCCTATCATAACGTTTATTGATACGAAGGGTGCGTATCCAGGAAGGGCTGCAGAAGAACGTGGTCAGAGTGAGGCCATTGCCCGTAATTTAAGAGAGATGGCTGGATTAACAGTTCCAATTATCTGTGTAGTAATTGGTGAAGGCGGTAGTGGTGGTGCTTTAGGCATTAGTGTTGGCGACCGTCTTTATATGCTAGAGAATTCTACTTACTCTGTTATTTCTCCTGAAGGTGCAGCGGCACTGCTGTGGAAGGATTCAAACCTAGCACAAAAGGCTGCTGAGAGTATGAGAATTACTTCTTATGATTTAAAAGAATTAGATATTATTGATGAAGTAATTGAGGAAGTACAAGGTGGTGCGCATCGCGATATTCAAAAGCAATCCGAGGCGATTCGTGATATGATCCGCCGAGGATTAGGTGAATTAAATGGATTAACGGACGACCAATTACTTGACCAGAGATGGGAAAAGTATCAAAAAATTGGTGCCGTCTCAACTGCTGTGAGGAGCTGAATTTAATTTCAGCTCTTTTTTTCTCATTTCTATGAGGTGGGACTGCTGTTATCAGCCATTGGAGAACAACTTACACCTATAGAATTAAGACTTACGCTCATAATATACACCCATAGATTGAAGGTTTACACTCCAGAATCGTCACCATAAACCTTATTTTTAAGTTGAATAATGTTTATGAATTATGGTAAATTAAAAACTTCTGATGAATATGGATTCAACAATTGGTCGTTTAAAAATTTCCAAACTTTTGTACTTTTAGATTAGTAGCCGTTTACATGGTATTTGGTTCGGTAATGTACTAAAATATAAACATAATAGAGAGTCGAGGTGTCATAAATGAAACGAATTGGTATTTTAACAAGTGGTGGGGATGCACCAGGCATGAATGCCGCCATTCGTTCAGTCGTTAGAAGTAGCATCTTTCACGAACTTGAGATCTACGGAATTTATTATGGGTATCAAGGTTTAATTGATGGACAAATTAAACCACTACATATAGGTTCTGTCGGTGACATCATCCAGCGAGGTGGAACGATGTTATACTCTTCACGCTCAGAAGAATTTAAGACAGAAAAAGGACGACAAAAAGCCATTGAACAACTGAAAAAACACGGTATTGAAGGGTTAATCGTTATCGGTGGAGATGGCTCTTTTAGAGGTGCACAAAAATTAACAGAGGAAGGTTTTCCTTGTATAGGAATTCCAGGAACGATTGATAATGATATTCCTGGTACAGATCATACAATAGGTTTTGATACGGCGCTTAATACTGTGATTCAAGCAGTTGATAAAATACGAGATACAGCCACTTCACATGAAAGAATTTATGTTATTGAAGTGATGGGAAGAGACGCTGGTGATTTAGCTCTATGGTCAGGAGTTGCCGCTGGTGCTGAAAGTATTTTAATTCCAGAATATCCATATAACTTAGATGAAGTTACGGATAAAATTAAACGTGGTCACGATCGCGGAAAACGTCATAGCATTATTATGGTGGCAGAAGGCGTTGGAAGTGCGAGTGATATTGCTGATCAAATTAAAGATGATCTGCAAGTTGAAACGAGGGTGACGGTGTTAGGTCATACTCAAAGAGGCGGATCTCCTACAGCGTTCGACAGAGTATTAGCTGGTAGACTAGGAGCCTACTCAGTGGATTTATTATTAGAGGGTCAAGCAGGACGTATGGTTGGAGTTCAAAACAATGAGCTTGTTCACCACGATATTATTGACGCTTTAAAGAAAACAAATGAAATTTCAAAAGACTTGTATAAACTATCCAACCAGTTATCGATTTAGAAGTTTTAAGGAGGATCATGATGAAGAACACAAAAATAGTATGTACGATTGGACCTGCTTCAGAGTCAGTTGAAACATTAAAGCAATTAATTGAAGCAGGAATGAATGTTGCAAGATTAAATTTTTCTCACGGTGATCACGAAGAACAAAAGCAGCGTATTGCGAATATTAGACAAGCTGCAGAAGAAATGGGGCAATCGATCGCCATTCTTTTAGACACAAAAGGCCCAGAGATTCGCACTGGCTTGTTTGAGGAAGACGAAGTTGAACTTGAAAAGGGTTCAACAGTCACGCTTACAATGGAAGAGTTTAAAGGTAATAAAGACCGTTTTACCATTAGTTATAAAGGGCTTATTGATGATATTGAAGTAGGAAAAAACATCCTACTTGATGATGGACTTATTGCATTAGAAGTGACGGAAGTTAATAAAAATAAACAAGAAATTGTAACTAAAGTATTAAACACAGGTGTGATTAAAGACCGTAAAGGTGTCAATGTTCCAAATGTTAGAGTAAATTTACCTGGTATTACGGATAAAGATGCCAATGATATTTTATTTGGTATCGAACAGGATGTTGACTTTATTGCCGCCTCCTTTGTTAGAAGACCTTCAGATGTACTCGAAATTAGAGAACTTTTAGAGAAGAATAAGGCAGATCATATTAAAATCATCCCGAAAATTGAAAATCGTGAAGGCGTTGAGAATCTAGACCAGATTATTAACATTAGTGATGGAATTATGGTTGCACGTGGTGATTTAGGAGTAGAAATACCAGCAGAAGAAGTTCCGTTTATTCAGAAGACAATGATTAAGAAATGCAATGTAGCTGGTAAACCAGTTATTACAGCAACTCAAATGCTTGATTCAATGCAGCGAAACCCGCGTCCTACACGTGCTGAGGCAAGTGATGTTGCGAATGCTATTTATGACGGAACGGATGCCATTATGTTAAGCGGGGAAACGGCCGCAGGTGATTATCCAGTTGATGCGGTTAAAACGATGTATAACATCGCTGTTTATACCGAGAAAACATTGAATAACAAGGCTTTTTCAGGTGAACAAACTCTTGCTACTGACTTCAATATTACAGATGCCATTAGTCACTCAGCTGCAAGTTTAGCGGAAGATTTATCAGTTAAAGCAATTATTACACCTACTGAGAGTGGTAATACAGCTCGTATGGTATCTAAATATCGACCTAAGGCGCCGATTATAGCAGTGACGTCTCATGCTTATGTTAGTCGTCAGCTCAGTCTAGTATGGGGTGTACATGCCGTTCAAGGTCATCGTGTTGAATCAACAGATGAAATGTTAGCACACGCTATTGACAAAGGGCTTGAGACCAACTTATTTCATCACGGAGACCGCGTCGTGATTACCGCAGGAGTTCCTGTCGGAGAGAGTGGAACAACTAATTTAATTAAAGTGCACATTGTTGGTAATGTTGTCGCTAAAGGACAAGGGATTGGCCAAAAAGGTGCGATTGGCAGAGCTTTTGTTACCAATGACCTGAAGAGTATGGAAAAAGACTTTAATGAAGGCGATATTTTAGTTACATCAGCGACAGATCGTGACATGATGCCAATTATAGAAAAAGCATCGGGTATTATTACAGAAGAAGGCGGTCTTACAAGTCATGCTGCAGTCGTTGCACTGAATGTAGGTATTCCGGTAGTCGTTGGTGTCGATCAAGCTTTAAACAAAATTCAACATGGTGAAGAAATTACGATAGATCCTTCAAATGGAAATGTATATCAAGGTCGCACAACTGTGATTTAAAAAAGGGGAAATTAGGATGTTTCGTATCTTATTCTTTTTAATTATTGTTATATCAGCTGTTGAGATTGCATTGTTCGTCTGGTTAGGGAACGTATTTAATGTTTGGTTTGTTTTATTTGGTATTATCTTAACAGGATTAGCAGGTGCTTATTTAGCTAAATATCAAGGCACTGATACATTAAACCGTGCTAGGTTTGAGCTTTCACATGGCAGAGCTCCTACTGATGAAATTTTAGATGGAATTGCTATATTAGTTGGTGCTGTACTGTTATTTACTCCGGGGTTTGTAACAGATACAATAGGATTTCTATTATTAATCCCGCAAACTAGAAAACCAGCTAAGATCTATATTAGAAAGATTGTCTCTGAGATGTTTCGTAAAGGTTCCATAAAAGTGTTTAGAAATTATTAACCATCAAACAGATAATTTTTTAGCGATGTAAATGCTCCAGCCTGTGATAAGGCTTTAATGCTTACGGCAACCATTGGACCAATTAGAATACCGAAGAAACCAAACAGTTTCATAAATACAAATAAAATCATAATTAAAAATAATGGGTGGATACCTATTGATGAACCAATTAATTTAGGTTCAATAATATTACGGATAAGAATTAGAAGTATAAATAAAATGCTAAGCTGGACTGTTAAAGTATAATGATTAGTAAAAAACAAATATAAAATCCACGGTGTAAACAGAGCACTTATGCCTATAAAAGGTATGAGATCAAGAAAAATAGCAACTGATGCAATTGCTAGTGCATGTTTAACATCAAATATTAATAATCCAAAATAAACAATAACTCCTGTGATGAACACAATGATGAGCTGAGCTAGGGCATATTTTTTAATCAAAGATACGAAACTTTCCTTAATGGTATGAATATAATTTGTCATTTTACCCGGGAGTTTTTCATTCAGTTCAGTGAGCCATTTAGGGCCATCTGAGCTGATAAAAAATGTCCCGATTAAAATGAATAACACAAAATAGCTGCCTTTTAATAGGTTCGTTAGAGTATTGATTGTATTTTGAAAGAAACTGACTAAAACATGTTGACTGTAGTCTTTGACACTATTAACCATATCGTTCATTAACTCTTTAAGCAGCGCTTGAGATTGTGGTTGTATAGAGTTCATAAACGAAGACATTAGATCATATGAACGATCTATGATTCTTTCGCTCCACAATTGAATGGCTTTAAACGTTTCCTCAATGCTGTGAGGCATAATTTGAGTAAGATACTGAAATAAATGGACTAGCTCAATCAAACTAAAAGTTATAATCGTGATAAAACTAAACAATATAAGTACGAGTACGCTTAAAACAGCTAATTTTCGGTGAAGGTTAAGCTTGTCCTGTAAGAGTTGTACGATCGGGTTAATCATTACAGCAATGATTAAACTTAATGCAAAAGGAAATAAATGATGAAATACCATATAGATAATTAAACCAATTATACATAACCATATCATTAATTTTATGAAATTCAGGTAATTAATTGTCATCATACTATTCCTTTCGCTTGTCCATCTAGAAAGAAGGGTTAAGGATGCTAACATCTTCTAATTTGTTTTTATTAATTTTGCTACTACTTGGCTTTATTGCTAAAAACCAAGCTATTTTAATTGCGGTCTATATCTTATTTGGAATTAAGCTTTTTAATTTGGATGATAAGCTATTTCCTTTTCTTGAATCTAAAGGATTATTTCTTGGTGTCGTTGTGATTACCGTTGCTGTATTAGTTCCAATTGCAACAGGTGAGATCGGTTTTCAAGAGCTTGTCCAAAGTGTTAAGTCTTATTACGCTTGGATTGCGCTTTTAGCTGGTATGTTTGTTGCTTACATTGCAAAAGATGGGCTCCACTTATTAGCAAATGATCCACATTTAACAGCGGCATTAGTAATCGGGACAATACTAGCTGTTGTGTTTTTCCAAGGTGTCGCGGTTGGACCATTAATCGGTGCCGGTATTGCATACTTAGTGATGCAAACTGTAGATTCGATTATCAAGATATTCTCTTAAGTTTAATGGAATATTTACAAGGGAATATATTTAATAGCTATGCAGACATTAAAGATATTATTATTTTTGAGTAGAAAGATTTCACATTCATTAGAATTTTGTTTATAATGGTCTGTGGGACAATTATGCTAGAGGAATAATAGATTAAAGTGTATATTTATGCATACACTTATTGCTCTATGACTAATTTGTGGAAAAGGAGAGAGATACTATGGCAAACCCTAAAGGTCTTGAAGGAATCGTTGCAACCGAATCCTCCATCAGTTCAATCATTGATGACAAATTGACTTACGTTGGTTATGATATTGATGATTTAGCTGAGAATTCAAGCTTTGAAGAAATTATCTACTTACTCTGGAATCAAAAACTACCTACACAAAATGAACTCGACTCATTTAAAAAAGAACTTGCCAACAACATGAGTCTTCCTCAAGAAGTGATTGATCACTTAAAATCATATGACTTAAAAACTGTACATCCTATGGCTGCTCTAAGAACAGCTGTATCTATGCTTGGATTATATGATGAAGAGGCTGACGTGATGGAACAAGATGCAAACCGTCGCAAAGCACTTCGCTTACAAGCTAAGATTCCTACAATTGTAACTGCGTTTGCTCGTATCCGTAACGGTGAAGAGCCTATTTCACCTAAGACTGATTTAGGTTTCGCAGCTAACTTCTTATACATGCTTAAAGGTAAAGAACCTGAAAACATTGAAGAAGAAGCATTTAATAAAGCATTAGTATTACATGCAGACCATGAGCTAAACGCTTCAACATTCACAGCTCGTGTATGTGTAGCTACATTATCTGATGTTTATTCAGGTGTAACAGCTGCTATTGGTGCTCTAAAGGGCCCTCTACATGGTGGTGCGAACGAGCGCGTTATGAAGATGTTAACTGAAATTGGCGATGACTCTAAAGCAATTGAATACATTGAAGAAAAGTTAGCTAATAAAGAAAAAATCATGGGTATGGGACACCGCGTTTATCAAAATGGTGACCCTCGTGCGAAGCACTTAAAAGAAATGTCTAGACAATTGACTACAATCACTGGTGAATCTAAGTGGTACAACATGTCAGTTAAAATTGAAGACTATATTAAAGAGAATAAAGGTCTACCAGCTAATGTGGATTTCTACTCGGCATCTGTTTATCACAGCTTAGGAATTGATCATGATCTATTCACACCGATCTTCGCTGTGAGCCGTGTATCTGGTTGGTTAGCTCATATTTTAGAACAATATGATAACAACCGTTTAATTCGTCCTCGTGCTGAATACGTTGGACCTAACAAGCAAACTTATACACCAATTGACAAGCGATAAACCAAAAGCCGGTTTAAACCGGCTTTTGTGATGTTATTAAATCTAAATAAAGTGTAACGAGAATTAGGAGGTTATGACATTGACAAAAGGTGAAAAAATTACTGTTGAAAATGGAAAAATGAATGTACCAAATAATGCGATTATTCCTTTTATTGAAGGTGACGGGACAGGACCAGATATCTGGGCAGCAGCTTCTCGTGTATTAGAAGCAGCAGTTGAGAAAGCATATAATGGTGAGAAAAGCATTGAATGGAAAGAAGTTCTTGCTGGTCAAAAAGCTAAAGATAATACAGGTGAATGGTTACCTAATGAAACTCTAGATACTATTCGTGAATACAAGATTGCAATTAAAGGACCTTTAACAACACCAATCGGTGGCGGTATTCGTTCTTTAAACGTAGCATTACGTCAAGAGCTTGACCTATTCACTTGCCTACGTCCAGTAAAACACTTCTCAGGTGTACCATCTCCTGTTAAGCGTCCTGAAGATGTAGACATGCAAATCTTCCGTGAAAACACAGAAGATATCTATGCTGGTATTGAGTGGCAAGAAGGTACAGATGAAGTTAAAAAAGTTATTGACTTCATTCAAAACGAAATGGGCGTTAGCAAAATCCGTTTCCCTGAAACTTCAGGAATCGGTATTAAGCCAGTATCAAAAGAAGGTACGGAACGTCTAGTTCGTTCTGCGATTGAATATGCTCTTACTGAAGGTAAGAAGAGCGTAACACTTGTACACAAAGGTAATATTATGAAGTTTACAGAAGGTTCTTTCAAAGCTTGGGGTTATGACCTTGCTGAACGTGAATATGGTGATAAGGTATTCACATGGAAAGAATATGATCAAATTGTTGAAGAAAAAGGCCGTGAAGCAGCAGACCAAGCACAAAAAGAAGCTGAGGATGCTGGTCGCATTATCGTTAAAGATGCGATTGCTGATATCTTCTTACAACAAATTTTAACTCGCCCGAAAGAGTTCGATGTGGTTGCGACTATGAACTTAAATGGTGATTACATTTCTGATGCACTAGCTGCACAAGTTGGTGGAATTGGAATCGCCCCAGGTGCGAATATTAACTATGAAACAGGTCATGCTATTTTTGAAGCAACTCATGGTACTGCACCTAAGTATGCTGGAATGGATAAAGTTAACCCATCATCAGTGATCCTTTCAGGTACATTAATGTTAGACCACTTAGGCTGGAGAGAAGCTAGTGAGTTAATCCATAAAGCTATGGATAAAACAATTGCTAGCAAAGTTGTAACATATGACTTCGCTCGTCTAATGGACGGTGCTACTGAAGTTAAATGTTCTGAATTCGGTGACGAGCTAATCAAAAATATGGACTAATTATATTTTTTGGGAGGAACGCTCATGACAATTAAGCGAAGAAAAGTTTCTGTCATAGGTGCTGGTTTTACAGGTGCAACAACAGCTCTTATGGTTGCTCAAAAAGAGCTAGCCGATGTTGTTTTGGTGGATATTCCAGATATGGAAGACCCAACTAAAGGTAAAGCGTTAGACATGTTAGAAGCAAGTCCTGTTCAAGGTTTTGATTCGAACATTATTGGCACATCAAACTATGAAGATACAAAAGGTTCAGATGTAGTTGTGATTACTGCAGGTATTGCTAGAAAGCCTGGTATGAGCCGAGATGATTTAGTTGCAACGAACTCAAAAATTATGAAGTCAGTTACTAAAGAGATTGTCAAGTATTCACCAGACTGTTACATTATTGTATTAACAAATCCGGTTGATGCGATGACTTACTCAGTGTTCCAAGAAGCTGGCTTTCCTAAGAATCGAGTGATCGGTCAATCCGGTGTACTTGATACATCGCGTTTTAGAACATTTATTGCGCAGGAGTTAAATGTTTCAGTTAAAGATATTACTGGTTTCGTTCTTGGTGGTCACGGCGACGATATGGTTCCTATGCTTCGCTATTCGTTTGCTGGCGGTATCCCTATTGAAAAATTAATCTCTAAAGAGCGATTAGATGAGATTGTTGAACGTACACGTAAAGGTGGCGGAGAGATTGTTGGTCTATTAGGTAATGGTTCTGCTTATTATGCACCAGCTGCATCCATTACGGAGATGGTCGAGGCTATCTTGAAAGACCAACGTCGTATTCTTCCTTCAATTGCTTATTTAGAGGGTGAATATGGCTACAATGATATGTACCTAGGCGTTCCTACTATTTTGGGAGGAAACGGACTTGAGGAAATCATTGAGCTAGATTTAACCGAAGAGGAAAAAGCTCAACTAGATCAATCAGCTGACTCGGTTAAAAACGTCATGAAAGTATTAGCGGATCACGAATAATAAAGTATAATAAAGCTCGAGGAAAGATTTCTTTCCTCGAGCTTTTTTGTAAATTTGTCCTATATTTTGCCTTGAATGTCCTATATATCGTCTTCAATGTCTCATAAATTAAGATAAATTCACGTTTTCGACAAAATTCGATACCGAATTTTTAATTGAAAATGTCTCAAAAGTGGCTGAAAATGTCTCATATAAACTAATGCACGTAGCAAAAATAAAGTTCAATCACATGACTAGGTAAGGATGGTAACGATGATTTTAATGATTGATCACGATGATTCATTTACATATAATTTAGTTCACATGTTAGAGGATTTAGATGAAGAGGTTATAACGATTAGCCATACTGACATTTCATTCAATTATTTCAACAACTTCATCCCTGACTATGTGATATTATCGCCTGGGCCTGGTCACCCTAAAGAACACGCCGTTTCTAAAAAGGTAATTGATATGTTTAAAGGCAAAATTCCAATTTTAGGTGTTTGTCTTGGATTTCAAATGATTTACGAATATTTTGGTGGGTGCATTATAGAAGCTAATCGTCCTATGCATGGAATGACAGATGACGTCCTCCATGACGGCCTATCGATATATAATAATCTTGAAAATCCCATTCAAGTTACCCGTTATCATTCATTAATTGCTGACCCTGAATCGAAGCCAGATGAGCTTATTGTAACTGGAAAGACCAATCAATATGAAATCATGTCAATAAGGCACACTAAAGATCCAATTGAAGGTGTACAGTTTCATCCAGAAGCAATTTTAACTTCCTCAGGACAAACCATGCTTCATAACTTTATAAAGACATACCGGGAGTGGAATAAGTGACTAAACAAATTGTTCATTTCAAACACGATTGGTTAGATGAACATTCATATATTTTTGAGCAGCCAATAGATTATGTGGTGGCTAATCGTTTAGATGAAGTAAAACCTGCTTTAGAACAGATAGAGCAATATTCCAAAGATGGTTATTATGGTGTTGGCTATCTCAGTTATGAGGCGGCACAGGCATTTAACCCTAAAATGAGAACACATCAAGATGTAAGGTTACCCTATCTTTATTTCGGGATTTAC
This sequence comes from Piscibacillus salipiscarius, assembly GCF_042685285.1. Taxonomy (NCBI): domain Bacteria; kingdom Bacillati; phylum Bacillota; class Bacilli; order Caryophanales; family Bacillaceae; genus Piscibacillus; species Piscibacillus salipiscarius. The sequence goes on from NZ_JBHUMZ010000048.1 coordinate 43,024, forward strand.
AAAGAGACAAATCATTTATATGACATTCCGACTGAACATTTTCAACAAATGAACTGGCAAAGTGATACTAAGCCAGAAAGCTATTTTAAGGCTATTAAGTCAATCCATGATGCAATCAAACAAGGAATTAGTTATCAAGTTAATTATACTTTTCGTTTGGTGGCACTATTTGACCAGTTAAATACTAGGCAGCTATATGAACAGCTTAGACAAAGTCAAATGGCTAACTACACTTGTCACTTACAATTTAATGATTTTGAAATCATCTCGGTGTCACCAGAATTATTCTTTGCCTGGGACGGTCATCGTATTGAAACTAAACCAATGAAAGGTACTGTCAAAAGAGGTTATTCCGGTGAAGATGATCAGTTATGTAAGAAGCAACTGTTAAATTCGAAAAAAGATCAAGCCGAGAACGTCATGATTGTGGACCTACTTAGAAATGATTTATCACGAATTGCCCAAAAGGGGTCGGTTAAAGTGCCTAAGCTCTTTGAAATAGAAGCCTATCCTACGGTTTATCAAATGACTTCAACAGTGACCGCAAAAACTCGAAGTGATGTCGGACTAGCATCTATTTTCGAAGCCATTTTTCCATGCGGTTCTATAACTGGCGCACCTAAAATTAGTACGATGGAAATTATTTCGCAATTAGAAACCTCACCAAGAGAAGTTTATTGTGGCGCCATTGGAATGATCACTCCCGATCAAAAAGCAGTTTTTAATGTGCCAATTAGAACTGTTTTAGTTGATCATCGAGATAAAAAGGCTTTCTATGGTGTAGGTGGGGGCATTACTTGGGATTCTACTCCAGAAAATGAATACGAAGAGACAGTAGCTAAATCGAACGTGTTAAAGCAACAAGGAACTGAATTTGAATTACTTGAGACGATGAAATTAGAATATGGACAAATCAAGTACTACGATGAGCATATTAGTAGGTTGAAGAGATCAGCGCATTTTTTCAAAATTCCTTTCAAACTAGAAGAGGTCGAAAGAGTTACTAAAACTATTTTATCCAAACATCCTAATCAAGAACATGTTATTAGACTGCTTTTAAATCGAGAAGGTAATATCAAATACGAAATCAAGCCATATGGAAGTACACCTTCGACGATTAAAGTTGCATTAGCCAATAAACCAATTGATGCTTCAAATATGTTTTATTATCACAAGACGACCTATCGTGATTTTTATAAATCGTTTCAAAGGAATGACGTTTATGATGTTCTATTATGGAATGAGAATGATAACGTAACTGAATTTACAACTGGTAACGTTATTTATAAAATAAATGAGCAATATTTTACTCCACCTGTTTCGGACGGACTCTTAGCTGGTACGTTTAGAGAGCGATTGTTAAGAGAAAATCAGTGTACTGAGCGCTCATTGTCTAGAAATGAAGTAGGCATGGTGGATGAATTTTGGTTCATCAATAGTGTCAGGGGATGGATTAAAGTAGACGAGATTATATAAATATGACGAGTGGTTTATCTGTGATAAATATGTGTAACTTATTAAATACAAGACATTAAAGGAGTGCAGGGTTATGGCAGATACAGAACAGATAAAAAAACGATTCGACCGAATATCAAGTAAATTTGAAGTCATGGATCATCTCGTAAAAGAAGATTGGCGAAAAGAGTTATTAAAAGGAGTCAATGGTCGAATACTCGAAGTCGGTGTTGGTATTGGAACTAATTTTAAATATTATCCAAAAGAAGCTGAAGTTGTTGGGATAGATTTTAGCTCGAAAATGCTTGATCGAGCCCGTGAAAAGGTAGATGAAGCAGCCTGTGAAATTGAATTATATGAAATGGACGTTGAGAATCTCGAATTTAACGATGACAGCTTTGATTATATCGTCTCCACTTGTGTGTTTTGTTCTGTACCTCACCCAGTAAAAGGTTTGAAAGAGCTTAGACGAGTGGTTAAACCTGAAGGAAAAATAGTCATGTTAGAACATATGCGGAGTGAAAATGAGTTCATAGGTAAAGTGTTAGATTTCTTTAATCCGGTTAGTGTTAATTTAATTGGAGTAAATGTCAATCGTAAAACGATTTCAAATATATACCAGGCCAATTTAGAAGTCGAAAAGCAAGAATACTTAATGACATCGGTTATGAGAAGGTTAATTTTATCTCCTAATAAGTGAATGGTAACATCGGATAAATCTCCTTTAATGGTACAGGCTAAATAATAGCTTGTACCATTTTTATGGAGGTGTAGAGATGGAAATCCAAAATGAATATCGGCCTGGTGATATCGTTTACGTTATGTATCGTAACCCACATACTCAAAATGTTGCTCAAGTTCAAGAAGCTGCTGTTGTTGAGCATCCAGACGAGCCAGGCGAATTGGCACTATTTTTATATGAGACCTATTATCCTTTAGATGACCAAATTGCTGTATTTAAAACTGAAGAAGAAGCTAATGAGGCTTACGATTTTTACTTCGGTCAAGATGGAGAGACTTTTTATGGTTAAGCCATTTGTTCCTGAACTTGTCTATGTTGAACCTCGAGCACTTGAATATGATTTAGGTAAAGAATTAGTAAATAAGTTTGAGAATATGGGAATTGAAATAAGAGAAACCACTTCTCATAACCATATTCGAAACTTACCTGGAGATAATCACTTTCAAAGATATCGCGTCGCTAAGTCGACATTAGTTGTTGGACTAAGGAAAACGTTAAAGTTTGATACATCAAAGCCATCTGCAGAATATGCAATCCCTTTAGCGACTGGATGTATGGGGCATTGTCATTATTGTTATTTACAAACGACAATGGGAAGTAAACCATATATTCGAACCTACGTTAATGTAGAGGAAGTTTTTGATCAAGCTGAACAATATATGAGGGAACGGGCCCCAGAAATGACACGATTCGAAGCGTCTTGTACATCAGATATTGTTGGAATTGATCATTTAACTCATACACTTAAAAGAGCAATTGAATACTTCGGCGAATCTGATTTGGGACAATTGCGTTTTGTGACTAAATTCGCTCATGTTGATCACTTATTAGATGCAAAACACAATGGGAAGACTCGTTTTAGGTTTAGCATCAATGCAGACTATGTAATTAAATATTTTGAACCTGGAACATCTAAGCTAGATGATCGGTTAGAAGCAGCAAGAAAGGTTGCTGAAGCGGGTTATCCATTAGGTTTTATTGTCGCTCCGATTTACCTTCATGAGGGCTGGAGGGAAGGCTATAAAGAAATGTTCGAAAAATTAGAGGCGCTATTGCCACAATATGCCCGTAACGATTTGACTTTTGAATTCATTCAGCATCGTTTTACAAAGCCAGCTAAAAAGACAATTGAGAAAAACTACCCAATGACTAAGTTAGAACTTGATGAGTCAAAACGTAAACCAAAGTGGGGTAAATACGGCATTTGGAAGTATGTTTATACTAACGAAGAGCAGGAGGATATGAAAAATACATTAGGAAAGTATTTAGTTGACTATTTTCCTGAAGCTAAATTTGAGTATTTTACTTAAATATAGATATTTATTTTTTCCTAGATTTTAGGACACTACAGTTGACATACACTTCTTTTTCTGCGAGCGGTCTGCAAGACTCCTCGCACTCCAACTTTGTTTCGTTCTGCGGAGTCTAGCTAGCCTCGCTTTCCCTGGTAAAATCTTTGTGTATGTCAACTAACAGTGCGTTACTATGGAATGGTTGTGTTTTCACATAAATAGTTTGTTTAAACTATAATTTATCACCAATTATCTCAGCCACTATCCATCTCACAACCACTTAATTTTTCAAGTAAAACATATTTAAATAGTACAAATATTTACTACTTGATATGGAAGGTTCACCGTGGTGAATAACTTCTAGTTGTGGTTTATCGAGGTTACGATTAGATGAAACATTCGCTAAATATCTGAAGTTAGGTCTTGTTACAGTTTTGTGTAAGTATGCCGATCGTGTGCTATTGTCTTTTCTATTCTCATTTAAAAAATGAATAATCTGTTCAGCAGACGTAATACCCATTCCATGACCGAAGTAACTACCATCTTCTAATACCACAGCATTTTCTCCTTGCCACCAAGGGGTTTGAGGGTTCACATCGGGATTTTTAAAATAAACAATGTCTCCAGGAATTAAGAAGTCGGTATCAATGGTTTGTAATTTTAAGTCTGAATCTGAATGCCAGCTATATAAGTAAAGATATTTAAAAATTCGATTAAATAGCTCTTTGCCAATCGTATTTAAAACAGCGTGATAATAGATGATCAGCATTGCGGTTGCGCATTCAAATCCATATTGATCACTATTAATATAGATATCTTTTATAGCGTCTGAAGGATTAACATCGGCCCTTAATAAAAAACCACCCATCATCGTACGAATCCAGTAGTCAGGATTGCGCCTAGATTGAGCAAATACTTCGAAAGTCGCTTGACTATCGTTCATTAACTTTGCACTGTGTATAATTTGGCTTCTTAGCTGGATTTCAAATTCTAATTCATATAGGTTTCTATAAGCGTACGTTAAAGGATCTTCTAATAATCGATTAAAGATGACTTTTTCAATTGGATCAAGCGTCAACATATTTGCGTTTTGAAGATAATCACCCGAAACTCTAATCATTCTAATACGCTCCTGTTCTGAAGTAGGTGTTAGTTTATATTACTCATATCATGTGCAAACGGTGATGAATAAAAATGACCAACTTACACATGCTATAGGATAAGGAGGGTGATCACATGAATCAAGAAACGTTTGTCGCAGTCAGAAAAGACCAAGATGGTGACATCACTCATTTTAAGACGTCTAGTGGACGTGAATTAGACTATCAGCAAGCATTAAATGAGATTCAAAACGGTACCATTTCAGGAGTCAATATAGGAGAAGCTAGAAATGGTAGACCGGTCATACGTGGGAATGCTGATGGAGATCCAACTAATAATTTAGATAACCTTGAAACATTTTAATAAAATAAACAATGAGCACCAGCCTATTTGGGTTGGTGCTTTTTCTTAGCTTACGAGTAGAGAAGTGCTCTTGATGTAAGTTAAAATAGTAATAGACATAATTTAGACGAGTAGGTGATCTTGTGGCAAGCCAAAAACCAAATCAATTGATTAATGAAAAATCACCGTATCTGCTGCAGCATGCATACAATCCTGTAGATTGGTATCCATGGGGTGATGAAGCATTTAAAAAGGCTAAGAAAGAAAATAAGCCAATCTTTTTAAGTATTGGCTATTCGACATGCCATTGGTGTCATGTGATGGCTCATGAATCATTTGAGGATGAAGAGGTCGCTAAGGAAATTAATGAAAAATTCGTAGCCATCAAAGTCGACCGTGAAGAACGTCCTGATATTGATGCTGTTTACATGAAGGTATGCCAAAGAATGAATGGGCATGGCGGTTGGCCTTTAAGCATTTTTATGACGCCAGATCAAATTCCTTTCTACGCTGGAACATATTTCCCAAAAGAAAGTAAACATGGCTTACCAAGTATTAAGCAGGTCATTGGATATTTAGCGGAGACCTATCATAACGACCCTAAGCAAATTGAAGATGTAACTGAAAGTGTTAAGACATCACTTAATCAAGTTATTTTTAATAAAGGTGAGGAGCGGGTTTCTAAAGATGCTGCTGATCAAGGCTTCCATGAATTAGGAAAAACCTTTGATACATTACATGGAGGTTTTGAAGGAGCACCTAAATTCCCTTCACCTCATAATTTAATGTTTTTAATGAGATATTATAAGCAAACTGGTAAATTAATGGCCCGTCAAATGGTAGAAAAAACGTTATATTCAATGGCTAAAGGTGGGTTGTACGATCATATTGGATTTGGATTCGCCAGATATTCAACGGATGAAGAATGGTTAGTTCCTCATTTTGAGAAAATGCTTTATGATCAGGCCTTACTTTTAATGACTTATGTAGAAGCGTATCAGTTAACCGGTAATCAGTATTACAAAAGGATTAGTGAACAAATTATTGAATTTGTTTTTAGAGAAATGACAAGTCCTGAAGGTGCATTTTATTCAGCTATTGATGCTGATTCTGAAGGTAAAGAAGGGGCTTATTATGTATGGGGAAAACGTGAAATTGACCAAATCCTTTGTGAAGAACTTGGAGAGTTGTATAGTTCAACATATAACATAACAACTGAAGGAAATTTCGATGGTAAAAATATTCCGAATTTGATTCATACTAACGTTGATTCTATTGCGAATCAGTTTAATATGTCATTAGAACAACTAGAAGAAAAGCTTGAACAAGCTCGAACAAAGTTACTAGAGGCAAGGGAATCAAGAGTTTACCCTCACTTAGATGATAAAATTTTAACTTCATGGAATGCTATGATGATTGCAGCATTAGCTAAAGCAGGTCAAATTTTTAAGAAGCCTTTATATATAGAACGTGCACGACAAGCAGCTGAGTTCATTGAAAATAACCTTTTCAAAAATAAACGATTAATGGCGCGTTTTCGTGATGGAGAAGTAAAATATAAAGGTTATCTGGATGACTATGCATATTTAGCTTGGGCTTATTTAGAGTTATATGATGCCGAGTTTGAAGTTGATGACTTAAGTAAGGCTAAGAATCTAGCTGATGCCAAGTACGAACTGTTCTGGGATGATGAGCATGGAGGTTTTGTGTTAACAGGTCAGGATAGTGAACCCCTCATTTCAAATGAAAAAGATATTCACGACGGGGCTGTACCATCTGGTAATAGTGTCGCTACAGTCGTATTAGCTAGATTGTCATCATTAACAGCAAATACCGAGTATGCGAATCTAGTTGACGATCTATATCATGTTTTTTATCCTGCATTATCGCGTATACCTGAAGGAAGTACCTTCTTCTTAATTAGCTTATTATTAACAGAATATCCTTCCGCAGAAGTGGTGGTTATTGATGAGGGACAAGACTCTTCATGGGATAAGCTTGAGGAGTTTAAAGTGAATCACTTTTTACCTCATATCAGTTGGCTTAAATCGGATAGGCAAAAGAAGTTATCTCATATAGCACCTTTTACGACAGACTATATATCGTTACATGGACAGACGACCATTTATGTGTGTGAAAACTTCACTTGTAGGCAACCGACCACAAATATAAATGAAGTAATCGATCAGTTAATCTCTAAGTAGATTACGGACTATTTTTTAGTTAAAATTAAGACAAATATAAAAACAGGAGTTGGGGAGCTTGGAATATCGTATTTTAATTGTTGATGATGAAGAATCAATTACAACTCTGATTGACTATAACCTTATGCAAGAAAGGCACCAAACGACAGTTGTTCATGACGGGGAGACGGCATTAAGTCTTGCTGAAAAAGAGAATTTTGATCTAATTTTATTAGATTTAATGTTGCCTAATATAAGTGGTATTGAAGTTTGTCAGAGGCTTCGTTCACAAGGTTTTAGTGTTCCAATTATTATGCTAACAGCTAAAAGTGAAGAACATGATAAAATAACAGGTCTTGACGTGGGGGCTGATGATTACATTACAAAACCATTCAGCCCAAAAGAGTTAAGTGCAAGAATACGAGCGGTGATGAGAAGGACAAGTCATTCTGATGCCAATCAGGACATCATTCGTTTTAGTGATATTAAAATCAACACGGAGACTTATGAAGTGTTTAAGCAAGACCAGCCAATTGAATTCACGAAAAAAGAGTTTGAGCTTCTTTTATATCTCGCCAAGCGAATCAATAAACCTGTTAAGCGTGAAGTTCTTCTGCAAGATGTTTGGGATTTTGATTTTATTGGAGATACAAGAATTGTAGACGTTCATATCAGTCATCTTCGGGAAAAACTTGAAGATGAACCTAAGAGGCCCCAGTTGATTAAAACAGTAAGAGGGATTGGGTATAAGTTAGAGGGTCAGGCATGAAAGGAATCAGTAATCGTAAGCCATTAATCATTTATACGTTAATTGGTATTGTCTTTATTCTAGTGCTAGGAGTTTTATTCGTTCAGGTTGCTAAGCATTATGTGACAAAAGCTTACGAAGAGCAGCTTCATTATGATGCTAATTTTGTTGCGGAAGATTTTAATCTCAACACTGACTCGAGTTTAGAAAGACAGCAGCAGTTAGAGCATTATTCTGAATCTTTTCCAATTGAACTTGTTCTTTACCAGACAAATACACAGGAATATTTACATACTTTTAATCGGAATGAGACGATTACGTTAAACGAGTTAATTGATCATCAACTTAATCTTAATTCAGCACTCAGATTAGATTCCAGACTAGCTGTGGTAAGGCAAATTAATGAGAATGTAAGGATCATCGTAGTTTCAGAAGAGCTCCCCATTGAGTATTTAAATACAACGTTGTGGTCCGTTGTCATTATATTAGCTTTATTAGTAGGATTTTTTATCTGGGGTTTGGGAAATCGTCTTTATGAAAATTACGTAACACCAATTAAAAAAGCTTCTGATACAGCCAAGTCACTAGCTGAGGGTAATTATAAAGCGAGAATCCACGATGCGCCTTATGGCATTGTGTCTGAATTGAGTCAATCGATTAATACGTTAGCTCGTAATTTAGAATATATCACGTCAAAATACCGAAATCAGAACGATCGTTTAAAAACGGTGGTTAATAATATGGAGAGTGGCCTTTTACTGATTAATGAAAAAGGCTTAACAAGACTTGCAAATGAACCATTTATTAATAATTTTACGAATAAAGACACTTCGATTTTAGGTGAAGTTTATTACGATGTGATAGAACATAAAGAATTAAACGATGCTCTACAAGAAGTTATTTTCATGGAAAGAAAAAAACAGTTAACAATTGAAACCGTCCAGGGAAATTATTTTGAAGTTTATTTAGCACCAATTCGTAATGAACATGACTCTTGGAAAGGTGTTGTCGTCGTTTGTCATGACATTACGAAAATCAAACAGCTTGAGAATATCCGTAAAGATTTTGTAGCTAACGTGTCCCATGAGCTTCGCACACCGATTACGTCTATACAAGGTTTTGTAGAGACGTTATTAGATGGAAATGAACATGATGAAGAGATCGTGAAAAAATTTCTAAACATTATCAATAAGGAATCAAGGCGCTTAAATGCGCTTATTGAAGACTTATTAGAACTATCGACCATCGAAAAAGATGATTTTACGCTATATAAATCTCACTTTTATGTCACTGAGTTAATGCATGATGTCGATCAAGTCGTAGAGAATCAATTAAAGGAAAAAGGCTTAACTAGAGATTTGTATGTAGATGAATCGATTGCATTATATGCTGATTATAATCGTATGTATCAGTTAATTTTAAACCTGTATTCCAATGCCATTCAATATACACCTGGTGGAGGTCACATAGAATGGAACGTGACCCTTGATGAGGGATACATAAAGTTTCAGATCCATGATAATGGAATCGGTATTCCTAAGAAGAATCAAGGCCGCATATTTGAACGATTTTACCGGGTTGATCAAGATCGTAGTAGGCAGACTGGCGGTACAGGACTTGGACTATCGATTGTTAAACACATCGTTGAAGCTCACGAAGGTATCATTAAACTTGAAAGTGAAGAGGGGGAAGGGACCACGATTATTGTATTAATCCCTCAAAAAATATAATCTGTTATAATGGACAAAAAGATGATCATTAAAGAGGTGTTTGACTTGTCTAAAGATGAGATCGTTTTGATTGATGGAAACAGTGTGTTATACCGAGCATTCTTTGCTTTACCGTTGCTAAGTAATGAAAGTGGTGTACATACAAATGCTGTTTATGGATTTACGAATATGTTATTAAAAATCTTAGAAGATAAAGATCCTAGCCATATTCTAGTGGCATTTGATGCAGGGAAAACAACTTTCAGACATAAAACATATAAAGAATACAAAGGTGGACGTCAAAAAACACCTCCAGAGTTGTCGGAACAATTTCCAGTGATGCGAGAGATTTTAGATGCATTAGGCGTAAAACATTATGAACTCACGCAATATGAAGCGGATGATATTATCGGCACTATCTCTAAACAAGCTCAAGAAAATCAAAAGAAAACACTGATTTATTCAGGTGATAAAGATTTGCTGCAATTGGCTTCTGAACATGTGACAGTTGGAGTAACACGTAAAGGAATTACCGATATTGATGAGTATTCACCAAATGAAATTAAGGAAAAAATGGGTGTTACGATTGATCAAATTATTGATTTAAAAGCTTTAATGGGAGATAAATCAGACAATATCCCAGGTGTTCCAGGTGTTGGTGAGAAAACGGCGGTTAAGTTATTAAATCAATTTGGAACGCTTGAAAACATCTATGACAACATTGATGACGTAAGTGGTAAAAAGTTAAAGGAAAACTTGATCAATCACAAAGATGATGCTTTCATGTCTAAAGAATTAGTAACGATTAATCGTGAATCACCAATAGAAATAAAAATTGATGACTTAGATTATGAAGGGTATCAGTCAAGAGATGTTATTGAGCTTTTCAAACAATATGGATTTAAATCCTTGATGGGTCGTATAGGTGGAGAAGAAGAAACAGTCGAACGTGAAGGTGTCACATACGAACATGTTGAGGAATTTAAGACCGATTATATAAGCTCTAATGAGAACTATTTAATTATGGAAATGTTAGAAGAAAACTATCATAATGGCGATATTTTAGGCTTTTCGTTAGTTAATGACCAGGGTTATTACTTCATTCCAACTGAAGTGGCCTTAAACTCTGAAAAATTTAAAACATGGCTTGAGAGTAAAGAAAATAACAAAATCGTTGCTGATACGAAACGATTAAAAGTGGCTCTAAAATGGAGAGGTATTAATTTAAACGGGGTTCAGTTTGATTTAATTTTAGCATCCTATATCGTGAACCCTTCAAATAGTAATCATGATTTGCCATCCATTGCACAAAATTACGGGCTAGTTGATGTGTCATATGATGAAGAAGTTTACGGAAAAGGTGCAAAACAAAAGGTTCCTGAAAAGGACGTCTTAGCTGAGCATATTGTTCGAAAAGGTGTCGTAGCTAAAAAACTTTACCCACAATTAATAGAAGAAGTAGAGAAAAACGAACAAGAGCAGCTGTATTATGACTTAGAGATGCCATTATCTTTAATTTTAGCTGACATGGAATATTTAGGCGTTCAAGTAGATGTGGACCGTCTAGAAGAGATGCAGCAAGACTTAAGTAAGAGACTTGATAAAATTGAAGAAGAAATCTATGAACTTGCAGGCCAATCATTTAACATCAACTCACCAAAACAATTAGGAAAGATTTTATTTGAAGAATTAGAACTTCCTGTTATTAAGAAAACTAAAACAGGCTATTCAACTTCTGCAGATGTTCTAGAAAAGCTTCAACATGAGCATGAAATTGTAGATAAGATTTTACATTATCGCCAGCTCGGTAAGTTACAGTCAACTTATATAGAAGGCCTATTAAAAGTCGTTCATGATGACACACATAAAATTCATACACGCTTTAATCAAGTTCTAACCCAAACGGGGCGTTTAAGCTCTACAGATCCGAACTTACAAAACATCCCAATTAGACTTGAAGAGGGGCGTAAGATTAGACAAGCATTCGTACCGTCAAAAGACGATTATGTCATTATGGCAGCTGACTATTCACAAATTGAACTTCGTGTTCTAGCTCATATTGCAAATGATGAAAAATTAACTTCTGCTTTTAAAGAAGGCAAAGATATTCATACTCAAACAGCTATGGATGTTTTTAATGTTAAAGAAGATGAAGTTGATTCATTAATGAGGCGCCATGCAAAAGCTGTTAACTTCGGTATTGTATACGGAATTAGCGATTACGGATTAAGTCAAAGTTTAGGCATTAGCCGCAAAGAAGCTGGACAATTTATTGAGAAGTATTTAGAAAGTTATCCAGGTGTTAAACAATATATGGATGATGTTGTTAAGCAGGCGAAACATGATGGTTATGTTGAGACGATCATGAAACGTCGTCGATATTTACCTGATATCTCGAGTCGTAACTTTAATAAAAGAAGTTTTGCCGAACGAACTGCAATGAATACGCCAATTCAAGGTAGTGCAGCAGACATTATTAAAAAAGCGATGATTGACGTTATGGACCAATTAAATGATTCGGACGTAAACGCTCAGTTATTACTACAAGTGCATGACGAATTAATTTTTGAAGTTGCTAAAGGTGATATTGATCAGCTAAATAAACTAGTGAAAAATGCTATGGAACAAACTGTAGAATTAAATGTTCCTTTATTAGTGGAAGCTGATTATGGCAACACTTGGTATGATGCGAAGTAGAAAGAAGGATTAACGATGCCAGAATTACCAGAGGTTGAAACCGTAAGAAGGACGCTAAAGCCTATTATCCAAGGGAAAGAAATTGTTGATGTCCTTATTTATTACCCAGGAATTATTAAAGAGCCTGAAGATTCAGTAGCGTTTAAACATCGTTTACTAGGTCAACATTTTACCGACATAAATCGATTGGGGAAATTCTTAATCTTTCATTTAACAGACGACCGCTTAGTGTCACATCTTAGAATGGAAGGGAAATACGGTGTGTATGATGAAGATGAACCAATAGAACCACATACGCATATTGTCTTTAAATTAAGTAACGGAAAAGAGTTAAGGTACCGTGATGTTCGAAAGTTTGGAACGATGCACTTAAAAGAACCTAAGGATTTATTTACATCAGCTCCGCTTAATAAATTAGGAGTCGAACCTTTTAGTGAAGACTTTACAACGGATTATTTATATGAACGGCTTCGAAAAACATCTCGTAAAATAAAGCCTGCCTTGTTGGATCAAGCCATTGTGACAGGATTAGGTAATATTTACGTGGATGAAGTGTTATTTAAAAGTCAGATTCATCCTGAAAGAATTGCGAATACCATTACTATAGAAGAAGCTAAACGTATACAGCATTACACGATTGAAGTCTTAAATGAAGCCGTTGAACATGGGGGTTCATCTATCCGTTCTTATTTGAACAGTTTAGGTGAAGTTGGCTTGTTTCAACTTAGAATTTCTGTTTATGGAAAAGAAGGGGAAGCATGTCCTTCATGTCAAACAACGATTGAAAAAATAAAAGTTGGTGGAAGAGGGACTCATTTTTGTCCTCAATGTCAACCAGCTCCAAACTAACACACGTACTAGGCTTCTTTCATAAGATAAGTTGAGTTCTTATGGAAGGAGCCTTTATTTTGGATCATCTAATAGCAGCTGTATTATTATTAAGCTTAGCAGTTAGTTTTGACAGTTACTTTTTTGGATTTACTTATCGTTTGAAATCGATTACAGTAAAGAAAACCACTTATTTAATTATTGGATTAGTGACGTCTGTTAGTTTTCTAACAGGTTATTTATTGGGTGATATATTGGGGATTTTAATCCCTAAAGTTTCTGAATATCTTGGCGGAATCATATTTCTTTTAATAGGTTGTTATGTGCTCTGGCAGTGGGTTGATGAGCAGAAAGAAAAATTTCGGAAGTACTACCACGATGAATCAATTCGATTTAATTTTAAAACGATTTGGATGATTTTGAAGGACCCTCAAGTGGCAGACTTAGATCATTCTGGAACAATTTCAGGTAAAGAATCTTTGTTTGTTGCATTAGCTTTATCGTTAGATTCATTTAGTAGCGGGGTAGGCGCTGCATTCACGATCTTACCTTATTTCATAACAGCTGTCTTAATTGGGTTTAGTTCAATGTTTTTTTTAGGATTAGGAACGATTACTGGTCGAATTCTAACTAAATATCATTGGATGCAGCAACTGTCATTCTTACCTGGATTAATATTTATAATGCTAGGGATTTGGAATATAACGAAGTAGGTGATTTTAATGTCAGTTATTATAGGATTAACTGGAAGTATTGCAACAGGAAAATCAACTGTTTCAAAGATGTTTAAGGAATGGGAAATTCCAGTAGTGGACGCAGATCAAATTGCACGAAATGTTGTGAAACCTGGTGAACCAGCATATGAAAAAATAGTGGAACACTTTGGAGAAAAAGTGTTATACGAGAATGGAATGCTTAATCGAAAAAAACTAGGTGAGATTGTATTTAATGATGAAGAAGAACGAAAACGATTAAATAGTTTTATTCACCCTGAGATTCGCAAAGAAATGATTAGGCAAAGAGAAAGTCACGTAGCTAATGGCGAGCCTGCCGTTGTGCTGGACATCCCTTTATTGTTTGAAAGTAAGTTATTTGATTATGTCGATAAAGTTTTAGTCGTTTATGTAGAACCAGAAGTTCAACTGGAAAGACTGATGGAACGTGATGAATCAGGTAAAGAAGAGGCGCTGAGCCGAATACAGTCTCAAATCTCTATTACAGAGAAGAAAGATCGTGCAGATGCTATTATTGATAACACTGATTCAGTTGATCATAGCAGGGAACAACTTAAAGATATTCTTCGTGAATGGGGAATTGAAAATAAAAATCTATAAAAATAGTAACATTTTTTAATAATTCTCCCCTATAATATAATAAATGTGTTATACTATTGTCGTAAAAATATTGTTAAGTGTAACATATATAGTTTGGGAGGTTATTATAAATGACAACACGTATTGCAATTAATGGATTTGGCCGAATTGGTCGCATGGTGTTTCGTAAGGCGATCAAAGATGAAACACTTGAAGTTGTAGCAATTAATGCAAGTTACCCAACAGAAACTTTAGCTCACTTGATTAAATATGATTCTGTTCATGGACGTTTTGATGGTGAGGTTACGTTTAAAGATAATGAAATTATTGTAGATGGAAAGAGCGTTCTAAAGGTTTCTAACCGTAACCCATTAGAACTTCCATGGGCTGATTTAAATATTGATATCGTTATTGAAGCAACTGGTAAATTTAAAACAAAAGAAACTGCATCACAACACATCACAGCTGGTGCAAAGCGCGTTATTATTTCAGCGCCAGGTAAAGAAGTGGACCGTACGATTGTAATGGGAGTCAACGAAAATGATTTTAACCCTGAAACTGACGAAGTGATTTCAAATGCGTCTTGTACGACAAACTGCTTAGCACCTGTTGTTAAAGTATTAAATGATAAGTTTGGAATTGAAGAAGGTCTAATGACGACTGTCCATTCATTTACAAACGATCAGAAAAACTTAGATAACCCACATAAAGACTTGCGTCGTGCTAGAGGATTAACACAGTCGATTATCCCAACATCAACAGGAGCAGCGAAAGCTATTAATGAAGTTTTACCTGAGCTAAAAGGACGCTTACATGGAATGGCTTTACGCGTGCCAACACCTAATGTGTCATTAGTTGATTTAGTTGTCGATGTTAAAAAGGATGTGACAGCTGAAGAGGTTAACCAGGCTTTCTATCAAGCTATGGAAGATGACATGGCAGGTATTGTATCAATTAATGATGAGCCATTAGTTTCAGTCGATTATACAACATCACCATATTCTTCAATTGTAGATGGACTATCTACTATGGTTATGGGTTCTCGTAAAGTTAAAGTATTAGCTTGGTATGACAATGAGTGGGGTTATTCTTGCCGAATCGTTGACCTAGCTAAATATGTTTCTCAACATATTAAAAACGGACAAATGACTATGTAAACTTGATTAGCCAACCAGGAGTTGAAACCTGGTTGGCTATATTTGTTTTTTAAGGAATTGCCGTTATCTAATTTATAAAAAACATATTTTTTGAAGGAATTTCTAGAGTGGTGTCGAATATCTTCTTATATATTTTTCTGCTCTATTTAATCCTCTTATCGCTGCATATACCTCATTAATAATTCTCAAAACATGATGAAGTTTGTTATACTTATAAAAGGTATAGACTATGGTACGTTTTATGGAGGAAAAAATATGCGTTGCCCGAACTGTGATGCGAAAAACACAAGAGTATTAGATTCAAGACCGATCGATGAAGGACGTTCAATCAGACGAAGAAGAGAATGCGAGTCGTGTCAATATCGTTTTACGACGTTTGAACGTGTGGAAGAAATTCCGTTAATAGTCGTAAAAAAAGAAGGCACACGAGAAGAATTTAATCGTGAGAAACTAAAACGAGGTTTAATCAAAGCGTGTGAAAAGCGGCCTGTTTCAATAGAAGAAATTGAACGAATCGCTTTTGATGTAGAAAAAGATCTACGCAACCAAGGAAATTCTGAGATCTTAAGTGACCAAATTGGTGAATTAATTATGGACAGGTTAGCCGAAGTTGATGAAGTTGCATATGTACGCTTTGCTTCTGTCTATAGGCAGTTTAAAGATATTAATGTTTTTATGAGTGAATTGAATGAAATGATTAATAAAAATAAAAAGTAAAGGGAGTACGGGGTGTCAAAATATGAATGAACGGATTCGGCATCTTTTGCCTAATGACCGAATGAAAATTTTCCAAAAAGAACCTTTCTTTGAAGATGCTGAAACAGTGCTAACTCTTTTATACCAACCCCTTATTTCTATAAAAGGTGTAGCTGTATTTCAAGCACTTTGGAAGGAATCACACTACCAACAACCACAAACTTCTATTTCCCACCATCAAATGATGAATACATTAAATATGACATTAGATGACTTTTATGAGGCGAGAAAGAAGTTAGAAGCCATTGGATTGTTACAGTCTTATAAAGAGGAAGGTAGTTTTCGCACACTTTATTACATCCTGCAATGCCCTTATTCAGCTAAAGGTTTTTTAAATGATCCAATGTTATCTGTATTGCTAGAGCATCATATTGGGCGAGATTCGTTTCAACGATTGAAAAAGAGACTACTTAATGAAGTCAATCTGCCTTCAAATGTTCAAAACGCTACCCATTCATTTGATGATGTCTTTACTACGGTTCATCCGGAATTAATTAAGGAAAAGCAGGTTATCGAAGAGCCAGAAACTCAGGCTATTAAAACAAAGTTACCACTTGAGTGGCTTCATAAAATGTTAACTCAGCAACAAATCAAAGCCCAGCTCATTCTGACACAACCAAATATTGAATATATTGAGAAAATGATTAAGATTTACGATGTTGACTATTTGGAATTAGAGAAAGCTTTAATATGGGCCGTGAATGAACAGCAAGAGTTTGATCGTAAAGAGTTTCAGGATATGTGTAAAGATATTTTTTATAAGAAACATGGCAGTATCCCGCCTAGGCTTTATTCAAAAGAACAAAAAGAACTAGAGCCAGAACCTAAGAAAAAATCAAACCAATCTGAGCAACCTAAGTCTAAAGAAGAACAGCTAATCGAACATTTTAATTCCATTTCTCATCGTGAACTATTAGAAGATCTTTCAGCCTCTGGACGAGCATCTATGAAAGAGATTGATATGCTAACGTCGATTATGGAGGAGCACGGCTTGCCTCAACCAGTTATGAATGTGTTAGTTGACTATGTTTTGAAACGAAATCAGAATAAGTTGTCTAAAAATTACATTGAAACGATTGCGGCGCACTGGAGTCGTGAAGGAATTACGAGTGCTAAGCAAGCTATGCAAATTGCGAAACGTGAACATACCATTTATGAAACATGGAAACAGAAGAAAAACCAGACTCAGAAAAAAAGACAACGAACTAAAGAAGTACTCCCCAAATGGTTTCAAGATGAGCGTGAACAGAAAAAGCAAACTCAAGAGACTAAAACTCAAACTGAGCCTCAAGGTGATGTGAAGAAAAAACGTGAAGAGTTAGAAGCATTTATAAAGAATTATTCTAAAACGAAGCATTAAGGGTGAAATCCATGGAATCCATACAAACTGCATTAAATCGCTGGATGCAAGGAAAAGAAAGCTTCCAACAATCGATGCAACAGATGCGAAAAGACGTCTTATCATCCAAAGATGTCCAGGCTTTCTTAAAAAAACATCCAGAGCTGACAGAAGAACAGATTAATAAACAACTAATTAAATTATATGAATATGATGTTCAATCAAAAGCATGTGAGAAATGTCCATCTCTTGAAGGGTGCCGTAATGTGGTACAAGGTTATGTTCCAGAAATCAGCTTAGAAAATAATCGCATTAAGTTAAGATATCACGAGTGTCCAAGACAGGAGAAACATTTAGAAAACGTTGAAAAACAAAAGTTCGTCCAAAGTCTTCACATGCCAAGGGAAATACATGAGGCAACGTTTGATAAAATTTATCTTGATGAAGAAGCAAGAATAGATGTGTTTGCTCAAATTAAAGCATTTTTTGATCAAACCCAAAATGAGTTGCCGAGTAAAGGTTTGTATTTATACGGAAAATTTGGAGTCGGAAAAACTTATATGCTTGCGGCACTTGCGAATGCTCTGGCTGAGTTAAAAATTGATACGTATTTTATTTATATGCCGGAGTTAGTTCGAGAAATGAAAGCTTCTATTAGTGATTCATCCATAAATGATAAAATTGATCGTTTTAAAAATGCATCGGTTTTAATTTTAGATGACATTGGCGCAGAATTTTCATCTGCTTGGTTTAGAGATGAAGTATTAGGAGCGATTTTGCAGTACCGTATGATGGAAAGGTTACCTGTATTTTTCACTTCAAACTATGCACCAGATGAACTTGAATCAATTTTATCTAAATCAGGTAAAGGTGATCATGAGCAGTTAAAAGCAGCACGAATTATGGAGCGTATTAAACAGGTAAGCAAACCATTTGAAATGGTCGGAGATAATTACCGCAGCTAAAGGCTTGAACAAACGTTCAGCCTTCTTTTTTTCTTAAAATTTCATAAAGTTTGTCCTAATTTTCATGTTTTACATTTCTCTTTCATAAACTGTACTACTGTGAATGATGTGGAAAGAGGGATGAAACATGAAAGAGACGTTATTTCTGTTTCAAGATGAGAAGGATGCTAATCAATTTTATTTATTTGTATTGGCATCGACATTTAACGGAGATGTACTTATTAAAGGGAGCGAAGTACGTCTTTCCGGTTACAGCCAGATCAAACAGACAAGCTTAGTTGATTTGATATTTCCATTCGTTGTGAACTATTATGTGCCGAGAGTTTCTAACTATTTACTTAAGAATGCTTATTATTATCATGACGATGAAATTGAACAAATTGTACCATTCGTGTTATCAGTGAGTTCTATATCTAAAGAGTTACACACGGATTTATCTTTTTCATTATATGAAAGATTGATTTATTACTTATATACTCACGAAACACGAGGCGTCGTCGATATGGAACATTTATATTTAACCTTATTTCAAAACGAAGATGCATGGTTAGAAATAGTCGGCTATGGAATTGAAGAATGGCAGTTTGAACTAAATTTTCAAGAAAAAATGAATGATATTAGGCATTATGTGTTTAAAAAAAAGCCTAAGCTCCCGAAAGTGATTGTGAACATTAAGGATCGCATTCGATTTTTTGATTCACATGGACAACCTATTCGAGAAGAAGTGCTAGCCCATTTTCGAAAAGTTTCAGGTACGACATCAGTAGAAGAATATGATCCAACAAAATTAATCTCAACCTTACTATCTATTGCGCCTCAGCAAATTGACGTCTATGCTTCTAATGATCACATGCATACGTTATATTGGATGATGAATATCTTCCAAGAGCGCATTAAATTGTTTCCAGTGGAGCAGTTTCCGTACAAAATTTTAGAATAACTTGATTTCTATCTCTCAGATGGTTATAATAACGTACATATAATATTATGAACGTGCGTTGAAGAGGACATGAACAAGTGGAAACAGCTTTACAGAGAAGGAAGCGAGGCTGAGAGCTTTCTAGTATGACTATTTGTTTACCACCTCAGAGCATTAGTCGTGAAGTCTTTTAGGATTAGCGATTGACGTATCATCGGCGTTAACGATGTCTGAGAGAGCTGTTTTATTAAAGCAGAATCAGGGTGGAACCACGGGTATAACACTCGTCCCTTTTATTAGGGATGAGTGTTTTTTGTTTATCTAAAAATTGAGTTTGATGAGCGTAGGCGGTGACTCCTAGGGGAATAGCACGAGCAGAAAATCACTCTGAACGAATGGAAATGAGTTCAGAGAAGCCTGCGCCGTGCCCCAGGAAATCGTCTGCCGAAAGCGACTCAAATTTTAATAAATCACAAAGGAGTGTATCACATGTCTGAGATGATTCAAGTTAAGTTCCCAGATGGTAATGTTAAGGAGTTTTCTAAAGGGACAACAACTGAAGATATTGCGGCTTCAATCAGTTCTGGATTAAAGAAGCAAGCATTAGCTGGTAAATATAATGATGAAATGGTTGATTTACGTACTCCACTTCAAGATGATGGTGAGATCCAAATTATTACTCATCGTGATGATGAGGGTCTTGAAGTGTTAAGACACTCAACTGCACACCTAATGGCTCAGGCGATCAAACGTCTATATCCAAACGTTAAATTAGGTGTCGGCCCTGTTATTGAAGGTGGGTTCTACTATGACCTTGATATGGAAGAGACGATCACTCCAGAAGACCTTCCGAAGATTGAAAAAGAAATGAAAAAAATTGTAGATGAAGCTCTTGAAATTCGCCGCGTTGAAGTATCCAGAGATGAGGCTAAACAGCGTTATAAAGATGTTGGTGACGATTTAAAGCTTGAGTTAATTGATGATATTCCAGAAGGTCAGCCAATTTCTATTTATGAGCAAGGTGAGTTTTTTGACTTATGCCGCGGTGTACACGTACCACACACTGGTAAAATTAAAGTCTTTAAATTATTAAATATCTCAGGTGCTTATTGGCGCGGAGATAGTGATAATAAGATGCTTCAGCGTATTTATGGAACTGCGTTCGAGAAGAAGAGTCAATTAGAGGAGCATTTACGATTATTAGAAGAAGCCAAAGAACGTGATCACCGTAAACTTGGTAAAGAATTAGATATTTTTACGGTTTCACAAAAAGTGGGTCAAGGCTTGCCATTATGGTTACCAAAAGGAGCGACTATTCGCCGTACTATAGAAAGATACATTGTCGATTTAGAAACTAGACTTGGTTACGATCACGTGTACACACCTGTTTTAGGTAGCGTTGATCTATATAAAACTAGTGGACACTGGGATCATTATCAAGACGACATGTTCCCAACAATGGAAATGGATAACGAAGATTTAGTTCTTCGTCCGATGAACTGTCCTCACCATATGATGGTATATAAGAATGAACTTCATAGTTATCGTAATTTACCAGTTCGTATCGCTGAACTTGGTACCATGCACCGTCACGAAATGTCAGGAGCTCTTGCTGGGTTACAACGTGTACGTGGTATGACATTAAATGACGCGCATATATTTGCTCGTCCTGATCAGTTAAAAGAAGAATTCATTCGAGTGGTAGAGTTAATTCAAAATGTTTATAAAGACTTTGGCATTAATGATTACTACTTCCGTCTATCTTATCGTGACCCTGAGGATACAGAGAAGTATGTTGATAACGATGAGATGTGGAATAAAGCTGAGGCACTTTTAAAAGAGACAATGGAAGAAATGGAAGTAGAATTTGTTGAAGCAACAGGGGAAGCTGCTTTCTACGGTCCAAAATTAGACGTACAAGTTAAGACAGCTTTAGGTAAGGATGAGACATTATCTACTGTTCAGCTAGATTTCCATCTACCCGAACGTTTTGATTTAACTTACATTGGCGAAGACGGTAAAGAACATCGCCCAGTCGTTATTCACCGCGGAGTTGTTTCGACAATGGAACGCTTCGTTGCCTTCTTAATTGAAGAGTATAAAGGGGCTTTTCCAACTTGGCTTGCACCAGTTCAAGCAAAAATTATTCCAGTCTCACTAGATGTCCACATGGATTATGCTAAAAAAGTGGAAGATCGTCTGCGCCGTGAAGGTATTCGAGTGGAGTTAGATACTCGCGATGAAAAATTAGGGTATAAAATTCGTGAATCACAAACACAAAAAGTGCCGTACTCATTAGTTTTAGGTGATAAAGAAATGAATGATCAAGCTGTAAACGTCCGTAAATATGGTGAGAAAGATAGCGATACTATTGGATTAGATGAATTTGTTCAACAAATAGTTGATGAAATTAACCATCATAAGTTATAATACCAAGCAGCTGTGCTTTTACTAGCACAGTTGCTTGAATTTATTAGATTAATTCTTGACATATTTGCTTTGTCATTATATACTTTTAAAAGTGAATTAAATAAGGTCATTGATAGACAAGTAGAAGCACCCGCTTCTCACCTGATCGACGCAATAAGTTGTTGGCAGGTCATCATATTTCTGACACATACGGACTTAGTATGTTTTTGATGAAATCATGTGTGGGTGCAGTCTTGTACCGACACTTTTTTTATGGTTAAAACCACTTGTTGAGAATGCCTTATTCAATGTAACTTTGTTAAGAGTTAAAAGAAAAATGATTCTTCGTTTTTCTTACAATTTTGTGGAGGTGGCTCACTATTAGCAGAGATATGAATGTTAATGAGGGAATCCGTGCCAAAGAGGTACGTCTCATTGACGCGAATGGCGAACAATTAGGAATTAAATCTCGTCAAGAAGCATTAGAGATTGCTGATCGTGTTAATCTCGATTTAGTGTTGGTAGCACCAAACGCTAAACCACCAGTATGTCGTATTATGGACTACGGTAAATATCGCTTCGAACAGCAGAAGAAGGAAAAAGAGCAACGTAAAAATCAAAAGGTCATTAACATCAAAGAGGTACGATTGACACCGGCTATCGAAGAACATGACTTCAATACGAAACTACGTAATGCTCATAAATTCCTTAAAAAAGGCGATAAAGTTAAAGTAAGCGTTCGTTTCCGCGGTCGTGCTATTACGCACAAAGAATTAGGTCGTGAAGTGCTAGATCGTTTCGCTGACCAGTGCAGTGAACTTGCTACACTAGAAACGAAGCCTAAAATGGAAGGCCGTAATATGTTTATGATGCTTGCGCCAAAAGCAGAGAAGTAAAGGTACTATAGAAGGAGGACATTACCATGCCAAAAATGAAATCGCATAAAGGTTCACAAAAGCGTTTTAAGAAAACAGGAACTGGGAAATTTAAACGTTCTCACGCTTTCACTAGTCACTTATTTGCAAATAAGTCAACTAAACAGAAGCGTAAACTAAGAAAAAGCGCAATGGTTTCTAAAGCAGACGAAGGTCGTCTAAGCAAATTATTACCTTACAAATAAGACTTATTAACGGAAAGATCTAGGAGGGATTACAATGCCACGTGTTAAAGGTGGAACAGTTACACGTAGAAGACGTAAACGTGTATTGAAATTAGCTAAAGGTTATTACGGTTCTAAAAGAACGTTATTTAAAACAGCAAAACAGCAAGTGATGAAGTCAGGTCAGTATGCTTACCGTGACCGTCGTCAGAAAAAACGTGACTTCCGTAAATTATGGATTGCACGTATTAATGCTGCAGCTCGTATGAACGACATTTCTTACAGCCGTTTAATGCATGGATTAAAGCTTGCTGGTGTTGAAGTTAACCGTAAAATGCTAGCAGACTTAGCTGTTAACGATGAAAAAGCATTCACTGAATTAGTCGATCAAGCTAAATCAGCTCTTAAGTAATAATGATTAACCCTGAGAGGAATAAGTCCTTTCAGGGTTTTATTATATTTAAATAGGAGAATCGTCAAATGAAATTATGGTATATAGTAGTCCTGGTTATGAGTTCCGTTGGTTTTATCATTATGGGAATCGATAAGGGTAAAGCAAGAAAGCAAAAATGGAGAATTCCTGAAAACACTTTATGGATCATTGCGTTATTAGGTGGGGCGCCAGGTATGTGGTTAGGAATGGCTGTTTTTAGACATAAAACTAAGCATAAGACGTTTAAGTTCGGCTTACCGATCTTAAGTCTATTATTACTAGGGATTGTGTTTTACTTGTCATAAAAGCTCGTCTTATGTCATAAAGTTATATAATGAAGGAGGTATGGCTATGGAAAATGCTCTAGCTTGGGCACAGGGGACGATGGAGTCAGCGCCTTATGTAGCACCGATGCTATTTATCTTTTTTCATATCGTACGTCCTTTCTTATTTATTCCGGTCGCATTTATTTGTATTACTGGAGGGTTACTGTTTGGTTTAACCTATGGGGCCTTGTATTCATTAATCGGTGTCACTTTATCAAGCATAATCTTTTATTTCTTTATTAAGCTAATGCCTAAACTGTTTGACCGTTTTCATAGGCTTAGAGAAAAGATGTTTGGAAGACACCATCAGCTCTCATTACCACAAGTATTGTTACTTAGAGTCACACCTTTCATTCATTTTCATCTCGTATCCATTATACTAATCGAAATGACGCGAAACTTTAAAGAGTATGCGAAACTATCGATCCTTTCAAATGTACCATTAGCCGTTATGTATACATCTTTTGGCCAGTGGTTTCAATCCTTACATTTACAACATATATTCATCTTAATGGCAATGATTCTTTTGGTCTTTTATTTATTAAGAAAAAAAGAAATCGTATTGAAATGGGAAGATTTCTTCTCACCAGACCTCCAAAAATAGTCTACATGTGCTAATGCACGTGTTATACTGTTTTTTAAAGGAGGTTTTTTAATGAAATGGGACAGCCTTTATAAGCTTCAAAAAGAATTAGATGATGATATTTTAATGCGAAACTCTTTAACAAGAGAAGAAGTATTTGATGATAAATTACTTGCATTAATTGTTGAAGTAGGCGAGTTAGCAAACGAAACACGCTGCTTTAAGTATTGGTCTCAAAAAGGACCGAGTGAACAGAGCGTGATTCTCGAAGAATTCGTCGACGGGATTCATTTTTTATTATCCATAGGGATTGATTATGGGTATAATTATAATGGACAGCTGCGGGAGAATAGCGAGTCTTCACTAACAGAACTTTTTCATATGTTATATGGAAAAATAAACCGATTTAAACAGAATCCCACTAATATGCATTACCAAAAATTAATGAGTACATATTTAGATGTGGGATTAAAGTTAAATTTCACTGAAGACGATATATTGCATGCCTATTTGGATAAAAATAAAGTGAACCACGAACGACAACAATCTGGCTATTAGTTTTGTGAAATGTTTGAAAAACCTTTATAATGGAGAAGGTGTATTTTTAAATCGAATTTTATAGGAGGTAGAATATGGCTAAATTAGATGAAACTCTAACGATGCTGAAAGATCTAACGGATGCCAAAGGGATTCCTGGGAATGAGAAGGAACCGCGTGATGTCATGAAGAAGTACATAACTCCACATGCGGATGAAGTGACTCAGGATCATTTGGGGAGCTTAATCGCAAAGAAAACTGGAGAAGAAAATGGACCAAAAGTTATGGTTGCTGGCCACTTAGATGAAGTTGGTTTTATGGTAACTAGAATTGATAAAAATGGATTCGTTTTCTTCCAGCCTGTTGGTGGTTGGTGGAACCAAGTCATGTTAGCCCAGCGTGTGACAATTATGACACGTAATGGTGACGATGTGACAGGTGTTATTGGTTCTAAGCCTCCACATATCTTATCAGCTGAAGCACGAAAAAAGCCAGTTGAGATAAAAGATATGTTTATCGATATTGGTGCAAAAGACAAAGAGGAAGCTGAGGAGTTCGGTGTTCGCCCTGGTGACTCGATTGTTCCTTACTTTGAATTTACACCAATGAAAAATGAAAAGGTTCTTCTTGCAAAAGCATGGGACAACCGTATTGGTTGCGCGATTGCGATTGAAGTTCTAAAACGTTTGAAGAATGAGTCTCATCCAAACGTTGTTTATGGTGTTGGAACTGTTCAGGAAGAAATTGGCCTACGTGGTGCTGGGACTTCAGCACATGCTGTTCAACCGGACATTGGTTTTGGAGTCGATGTTGGAATCGCAGGTGACATGCCTGGCGTGGATGACAAAGATGCAGCAAGCGAGCTTGGTAAAGGACCACAAATTGTTCTTTATGACGCTTCTATGGTGTCACACAAAGGCGTACGTGACCTAGTTATTGATACGGCGGAAGAACATAACATTCCATTCCAGTATGAGTCTATGCCTGGTGGTGGAACAGACTCAGGTAAAATTCATTTAACTGGCGATGGTGTTCCGTCATTATCAGTTACAGTTCCTACTCGTTACATTCACTCACATGCAGCTATGCTTCATCGTGATGATTTTGAAAATACAGTTGATTTATTAGTTCATGTAATTAAGAAACTAGATCGTGAAACTGTAGAAAAATTAACTTATAATTAATAAACGAGGCTGGGACAAAATATGTATTAATCTAGAAGAAGACGAATATTAGAGGAGAGATCAATCCCTAATATTCGTCTTCATTTTTTAGCTGCGTCAAAATGCTTCG
>NZ_JBHUMZ010000049.1:0-72820 GCF_042685285.1 Piscibacillus salipiscarius
TAAATATTCTTTCACAATTTTTAACTTAAAATCGTTACTATATTTCGCCATACAAAACACCCCAAAAGTTAAATTTTTCACTCTAACTTTTGGGGTGCAGTACCAACTGGGGTTTTTTATGTTATTTAAGCCAGGCGAGACCCCACAGAACGAAACGTTAGTGGAGTTCGAGGAGGCTCGCGGATCGCCCACGGAAAGGGAAGGCCTAACCTGAAAGGTTAACCACAAGTAACTTTATCAAGTTATCAGAAAATAACCTACACCCCAACAAATATTGTAGAGCCAAAAAATGAACCCGAATCAGTATCGAGATCATATTTTAGCTGTCTAGCTTTTTTAAACTGTCCACTTTTTAGAGTACAGTTCAATAGACTTCAGTGTTTAAATATATGAAAATTTAATATTTTTTCACTGAATTTTTCTGGAAGATTGTATAAAAGAACAAAAATAAGATTAAAAATAGAAGAGGGATGGTGATGACTTTAGGAACAAGATTCATCATACCTAGTAAATTTAACGTAAACGCTCCTAAAATTAATAAAATCCAGAAAAGTATTTTAACCATCTAAATCACCTTTTCCCGTTAGTTTTACTATTACATCATATGATTTGAAAAGTTGATTAGAATAAAAAAAAAGGAAGGCGCGAGCCCTCCATTTATTTAATAAATCTCCAAAATGTACCGTACTTAACTGGTACGCGTTCTATTTTCTGTTTTAAGACTAGTTTCTTTAATTCCTTTTCCGCTCTCTCCATGGTCCAATCATAGACTACTGCGACTTCTTTTGTCGCAACAAATTCAAAATGACACATAAAATCTTCTAATGATGGCTTTCTCAGTGGTCTGACGTTTTGCCCAAGAATTTCAAAGAATGCGCGCTCATAAACTTCATTTGTATGAAGGCCAGATACTTTTAATCCATCGCCATCATGCCCTCTATTAAACATAACGATGGTCGGATAGTGATCAATATCCATTTCACATACTAGATTCCAGTCACGTTTTAAAGCTCTTTTTGCTGTATCTGAATGAAAGTCTTTTTTAAATTCATCTAGATCCAAATTGACTTCATTAGCTATATCTAACAAAACCTGTTCGTTCGAAATATCTTGTTTCTTCAAGAATAAAAATTCCTGCAATTTTCTTAAGAATTTAGAGCCAAGTCTTTGACCCTGAAACTCTGCTGCTTTAATGGATAAAGCGACAATGGAAGGTGTTGATACGGGGTTTTCGTACCAAAGGTCTCCATCGCAGCTCATCCCCGTCTTAGATGCAATATGCTCCCAGTGTTGTGCTAATTTGTTTGTTTTTTTAATTGATTGACAGTTTAAGCTTGTTAGATTACTAGATACAATAGAGCGTAGTTTAAAATAGCAACCATATTCCATGGCAAGTTTCTTGATGGCTGGCTCTAAAGACCAGCATTCTGGGCAAAGCGGATCTATAAAAACGTACATTTCGACTGGTTTATTAACTAAAGAACAAAAGTCAACTTGGGAATTATCATTCGATGCTAGATTGTCCATTACTTCTGAGGTTAACTTTCCCACATCGATTCCCCTTTCAACTCTTTTTATTTATATATCTATTCTTCTGTATTCATCATATGATTCGCTGTCATCGTTAGTCTCTCATAAATAGATGACTTATAAGGCTCATCAATTTCAGCTTCATCTAAGGCGCCTGCCATACACTCTAACCATGCATCGCGTCTAGTAGGTGTGATTGGGAACGGCATATGACGAGCTCTTAACATCGGGTGGCCGTGTTCCTGAATATATAGCGGTGGCCCGCCGAAAAATTGAGTTAAGAATTGTTTTTGCTTTCTTGCTGTTTCGGTTAAATCATCCGGAAAAATCGGAATTAAATCAGGGTGTTGCCCCACTCGTTTATAAAAAGCCTCAACTAAGCGTTCAACGGCCTCGGCTCCCCCAATTGCATCATATATATTACCTTGTTGGTATGCCATGTTAGTAAAATCCTTTCCAGAAAAGAAATAGTATATATCATTAATAATTAGGTTATCATTTTTCTGTATATATTGTAGCAACGTAAAAATAGACTGGCAAATTATAAGGTCTAAGATACGGTATTAAAAAAGCGCTGTATTTTATTTTCTGTTTTGGTTGATTTAATAGAATAACGTTGAAGGATCTCTTTTAAAAAGGCTTCACCTTGCTCATAAGAAGGAGATTCGATTTCTAGTTCATAATCTTCATGACCATTATACGTGCTATAATCAAGTACCAATGTGTGATCACTAACAATTTTTTCTAAACGATAGGTTGTTAGTTTTCCTTTATATTTTATATCACTTTGATCTATATTTAGATGGTTTAATTGACGTTCGATGTTCTCTTTTAAGTAAACTTCATTATTGAACCATTGTGTTGCTTCTTTCTCTGTTAACACGTCGTGTGTTTCTAATAATCCTTCTTTGCTAGGTTGTTTTAAAGTTGCGACAAAGGATGAACCTTTTTCCCTAATACGAAGTGCCATGAGATGTTTTTTTAAAGAAAATAAGTCTGTCTCAAAATAATAGTTTATTTGTTTTTTAGGGCTGTGCCCTTCAAAATAATCATTTCGTAATTCCTCGTATTGTACTTTGGTTAATAAATTCTTGAATTCAATTTCAATTTCTTGCATAGGAGTTCCCCCAATCCATTACTAACATAATCAATTTCATTGGTTTGTTATTATTATGAGCTATAGTTTCACGTGTTTCAAAAGTTAAGTTAAAATAATTTTGTGATACAATAAAAATGCAACTCGCAAGATTTGGAAAGTGAGGGGAACGGCAATGAATTGGGAAATATTCCTAGCACCATATACCCAAGCAGTAGATGAACTTAAAATCAAACTAAAAGGCATGCGCAAACAATTCGACTATGAATCACGCCATTCTCCAATCGAATTTGTGACAGGTCGTGTAAAACCTATTTCCAGTATTATTGAAAAAGCAAAAAGAAGAGATATTGCTATGACTAATGTGGAAGAAGAGATACAAGACATTGCAGGGTTAAGAGTGGTCTGTCCATTCGTTGAAGATATTTATGAAATCGTTGATATGTTAAGATTAAGGAAAGATTTTACGATTGTTGAAGAGAAAGATTATATTGAAAAGAATAAGGAAAGTGGTTACCGTTCGTATCATGTCATTATTACATATCCAGTTGAGACAATCTATGGAGAGAAACGTTTGCTTGCTGAGATCCAAATTCGGACGTTAGCGATGAACTTTTGGGCAATTAATGAGCACTCGTTAAATTATAAATATTCTGGTCAAATTCCAACTGAAATTACACAGCGTCTAAAAAATGCCTCAGAAGCGGCCTTTCGTCTAGATGAGGAAATGTCTAAGATTAGGCAGGAAATTAGAGATGCTCAAGAAGTGTTTAGACGTAAAAAGGATTAGAAGAGGAAGGAGTCGTGACAATGAAGTTTGCGATCCAGTGCCGAGGAGATCAAGATTCAAAAGAAATTAAATCAAAATTAAAGAGCTATTTAACCCAATTTAAAATGGAGTACAATGAAGAGGAACCTGATCTTTGTATTTCAGTAGGTGGAGACGGGACGTTACTTGAAGCGTTTCATCGATATGTTCATCGATTGGATCAAACGGCTTTTATTGGTATTCATACTGGGCATTTAGGATTTTATGCGGACTGGGTACCAGATGAATTGGAAAAATTAATCATTGAAATAGCCAGAACGCCTTTTCAGGTTGTGGAGTATCCGTTATTAGAGTTAACTATTCGTCCAAATGATTATGATGAAGAGCATACGTATATTGCTTTAAACGAAATCACTGTAAAAACGTCTGAAGGTTCTGTTGTTGTTGATGTAGAAATCAAAGGGGAACACTTTGAAACGTTTAGAGGTGATGGTTTATGCATTTCAACACCATCTGGCTCTACAGCCTATAATAAAGCACTAGGTGGGGCGATTATTCATCCTTCACTTGAAGCTATTCAAATTACAGAAATGGCATCAATCAACAATCGTGTATTCCGTACGGTGGGCTCACCACTTATTTTACCGAAACATCATACTGCAATCTTAAGGCCTAAAAACGAACGGACCTTTATGATTACGATTGATCATTTAAATATGGCTTTTAATGATGTTCATACGATTCAGTGTCGTGTAGCTAAAGAACGCGTAAGATTTGCACGCTTTCGTCCATTTCCATTTTGGAAAAGGGTTCATGACTCATTTATATCAGATTCTAGATCGGAGTTATCCTAAGATGATGTTAAAATGGAAAATCACATCATCTGATGAACATAAGCTCGTTCGTGATTATTTACTTCACGACCGAGCTTTTTCTAATCGTTTATTAAAAGAATTGAAGAAAAGTGGCAAAATACTAGTTGAAGGTGAACCAGTAACAGTCAGACACTCACTTAGGTCAGGTCAAATCTTAACAGTTCACATGCCTATTGAATCTGTAAATGAAAATTTAAAACCAATAGAAATGAATTTAAATATAGTTTATGAGGACGACTTTTTACTTACTATAAATAAACCTAGAGGACTATCCGTACTACCAAATATGAATGATGAGGTGACTTTGGCGAATGGATTAGTCGACTATTATCTCCAAAATCATATCAAAAGCACAGTGCATATCGTAACTAGAATAGATAAATGGACATCAGGTCTCGTTTTAATTGCTAAAAACAAATATATTCACTATTTGCTTTCCAAACAAAACATTCATAGAGAATATAGAGCTATTATAGAGGGCAAGATTCAAAAGGAAATAGGAACGATTGATCTACCTATCGCTAGAAATTTACCATCTATTATTGAACGCAAGGTGGATGTTAATGGAAAAAGAGCGACCACCCATTTTCAAGTTTTAAAAGAAATGAATGATCGCTCTCTTATTGCTGTTACGTTAGATACTGGCAGGACCCACCAGATCAGAGTTCATTTTTCATATATGGGTCATCCTTTAATTGGGGATGATTTGTATGGTTCGACACAACGGAGTATAAATGGCCAGGCATTGCATGCTCGTCTGCTAAAGTTTAAACATCCCATAAATAGCAAGGTCATATCATGCGTTGCCTCATACCCCAGTGAAATTCAAGAGTTATTGATTTAATTTTCCGATTCAAACATAAAGCTTTTTTGTCTTGAACGTACGTTTAGAATTAAACCAATTGCCGCCATATAAACGAGGAGTGACGTACCCCCATAGCTCATAAAGGGTAGAGGTAACCCTGTTAACGGCAGTAACTGAACAGACATACCGATGTTTTGGAAAATCTGATAGGTAAACATTCCGACAATTCCAACGGCTAAATATGTGCCAAAAGGGTCTTTAGTCTCTAAAGCTATTTGAATAATGCGGTAGATCATTAAGAAGTATAAAACGACTAAAATACTTGCACCGACAAATCCAAATTGTTCAGCTACGGCTGTGAAAATCATGTCTGTGTGCCTTTCAGGAATCCAAACTTGGTAGTTCATACTTCCTTTACCTGACAATTGCCCAGATCCGATGGCAAGCATTGATTTTATAGATTGCATGGCGGCTCCATCTGTATAAAGATGTGGATTATCCCATGCTTTAATACGATCGGCAACGTGATCAAATGATGTCTCATCCTCAATAAATGAAATAAAAGTATCAGGGTTGGCGAAATATAACATAAATAATGAGGCAATGATCACGAAGGCTGTACCGAATAAAGTTAATATCGTTCGCCAGCGAATACCAGAGATAATGATTAAAAATGCCGCAATAGATAATATAACTAACGAAGAACCAATATCAGGTTGAATCGCTATTAATAGGAAGACAGGCAGCGTTAAGATTAAAATTTTTCCTAATAAAAATAAATCATATTGTAAATCTTTTTTGGTCCATTTTTCATTATGACTTGTAATCACATGGGCTAAAGCTACAACTAAGAATACTTTAACAAACTCTGATGGTTGTAAAGTGGTACCTCCAAATTTGTACCAACGAAGAGCGCCGTTGTTCTCCCAGGCCCAAGGTAAGAAGTGTAGCCCTGCTAGCATGAACACACCTAGTATATATAACGGCCATGCAAACTTACGGTAGCGGTCAAAATCAAGAACCATAATTGCTGCGATCCCAATGGAACTTATGATAAACCAGATAAGTTGTTGCCTAGCATAACCGCTATAAAAAGATGGATAGGCTTCCCCAAGTGTATATAAAGTAAAAATACTTATTCCAACAATTAAAATTATAGTGGTGACTAGAAAGGTGTCTAATCGTGGTCTTGTGTTTTGATTATCCATTTCAATCTCCCTTAATACGGTTTCTCTCTATAATCATAATACGTTAATTTAGTTTATTTTAAAATAGGGAATACTTACAAAGAGAAGATTTAACACATTTTTTGAATTTTAGTTGGCATCTCAAATGGTTTTATATAAAATGATACATAATGATTTCGTCTGAAGGAGGGGACTGACTTGGAAATGCAACAAAATCATAAAAGTTTAGAATACGAAGCGATTATCGCTAAAATATATCAAGCATTAGAAGAAGACTCAATCGATCGATTTCGATCTGAATTTTTGGAGCTCCACCCATACGATCAGGCGAATATTTTTCTGAATTTATTAAAAGAAACTAGATTACAGATTTATACGTATTTGTCGCCAGATGAAATGGCTGAAATCATTGAGCACTTTGAATTAGAAGATGTCAGTGAAATTATTACTGAAATGAACCCAAGGTTTGCGGCTCAAATTTTCGATGAGTTATCGACAGATGATGCTGTTGATATAATGAATATACTCGAGAGAAACCAAATTGCCAGCTATTTAACGTTAATGAACAGAGAAGAAGCTAAAGAGATTAAAAATCTCCTACATTACGAAGAACGTACAGCTGGTAGTATTATGACGACTGAATATGTCGTTGTAAATCAAAACATGACCATTAGACAGGCTATGTTGCATCTGCGTGATGAAGCGCCAGATGCCGAGACCATTTACTATGTTTTTGTCATTGATGATGATAAAAGGTTGGTTGGCGTCATATCTTTACGTGATTTAATCATTTCAGAAGAAGATTGGGTTGTTAGTGATGTCATGAGTGAACGTGTTGTTTATGCTTCGGCTGGAGATGATCAAGAGTCGATTGCTAAACTAATGCGTGATTATGATTTTCTTGCATTGCCAGTTGTAGATTTCAAGAAACATTTGTTAGGGATTATCACCGTTGATGATATTTTAGATGTTATGGATGAAGAAGCGAGCGATGACTATTCAAAGCTTGCGGCCGTAACGGATATGGATCGTAATGACTTAAGTGCTATTGATGCTGCTAAAAAGCGTCTGCCATGGTTAATTATTTTGTTATTTTTAGGGATGATTACTGCAACCTTAATTGGACAATTCGAGGAGACGATTGCGGAGGTAGCGTTATTAGCCGTCTTTATCCCATTAATTGCCGGAATGGCTGGTAATACAGGCACGCAGGCACTTGCCGTAACTGTTCGCGGTATTGCTACTGGCGACGTTATGAGTGAAGGAGCCATGAAACGTTTAATGCGAGAAACGTTAACAGGGTTAATAACAGGTGTTATTTGCGGAGTAACCATCATTTTAATTGTTATTGCTTGGCAAGGTATAGACCAATTATTCTTAGGGGTCGTTGTTGGTGTATCGATCATGGCATCTCTAATTGTTGCTACAATAGCAGGTTCCTTCTTACCTTTACTCATGCATAAACTGAACATTGACCCTGCTGTCGCTAGTGGACCATTTATTACAACCATTAATGATATTATTTCAGTCATCATTTACTTTGGATTAGCAACGACGTTTATGGAATACCTAACTTGAATCATAAATACTCAATCTTTATTAAAATATGGATTGAGTATTTATTATTTTTTATATAAAATAGGACTAGGTACTAATATTTAATCATAAAAAATGTATTAGAAATCAGGAGGCGGAATAAATGAACTTTTCTTTAGAAGGTCGCACGTATGTCGTGATGGGTGTTGCAAACAGACGGAGTATTGCTTGGGGGATTGCTCAATCATTACACGATGCAGGAGCACGTCTAGTTTTCACTTATGCCAATGAGCGTTTTGAGAAACCTGTACGCGACTTAGCGGACACATTAGACCGTGATGATTCATTATTTTATGAGTGTGATGTTACATCAGATGAAGCAATTGAGAAAACTTTTTCTGAAATAAAGAATGATGTAGGTGTGATTCATGGACTAGCTCACTGTATCGCTTTTGCGAAGAGAGAAGAGTTAAAAGGTGAATTTTTAAATACATCTCGAGAGGGCTTTCATTTAGCGCATGATATAAGCGCATTTTCATTAGCAGCCGTGTCACGTGCAGCGAAAGATGTTATGACAGAAGGCGGTAGTATCTTAACGCTTACCTATTTAGGCGGCGAACGTGTCGTTGAGAATTACAATGTCATGGGTGTTGCAAAAGCTAGTTTAGATGCAACGATGCGTTACCTTGCTAATGACCTCGGTAAGTATGGTGTACGCGTTAACGCTATTTCTGCTGGGCCAATTCGTACAGTTTCAGCTAAAGGTGTGGGCGACTTCAACGCGATCTTAAAAGAGATTGAAGAACGTTCTCCACTACGTAAGCCAGTAACTAAGGAAGAAGTAGGCGATGCGGCTTACTTCTTAATGAGTGATTTATCACGAGGTGTTACAGGTGAAATCATTCATGTTGATTCAGGCTACAATATTCTAGGATATTAATGATATCTGAACTCCGAACTAATTTATTGGTTCGGAGTTTTTTCAATTTAAAGCGTATCTCACAGAATTGGGTGTTTGTGCATAATATGGGTTAGAATCATAAGAAAGGAGTATGTCAGATGGAGAAGCGTCATATCAAACCTTTATTATATATTGACCAAAAACATAACCCTGAGCCTGAATTGACATCCCAAACCTTTTATTATAGTGCTTATCAAAATACTGAAGAAAAGAGACAAGAAAAGGAAGCGCAGGCAGCAAGTGAGTCTAGCCGTAGCCGTTTTCAATCACTATCTAAAAGCGATAAATTAGATTACATTCTGAACTTGCAAGAAACACTTCCGCCATTAAAGTGCAGACTGTTAACTAAAGAGGGCGCCTTAACTGGAATCATTGAAGAGATGAAAGGTGATACGATTGTATTCATTTCGAGAGAACTACCTAGAAGACGTACGATGAATAAAGAGGATCTACTAGATATTCAGATTGTAGGGTTTTAAGATGGGGCATTGAAGTGAGTTAATCATAATATTAGCTCGCTTTATTTTTTAAAAAATATTGAAGATAATATCGATAAAATGTATTCAGTTTTGTAAATTTATCAAAGCTAAAAATGGAGCTGCTTCGTATTGGAGCAGCTCCATTTTTGTGTAAAAAAACATGGCCTTCAGTCTAGTTAATCGCATCGACTGCTGGTAAGCATGTCACGTGGCAGAAGCATTTTAAGTCGACATTGATGCAGATTCCAGTCGTTCTTAGATTAGCTGTTTTTTGATGGGTTGGATCTTTAGGGTTTCGATCCGAGTCAGCTGGATCACGAAGTAATTCTAATACTGCGCAATCATCATCGTAGACTTTCTTAACGCGGAAGAAGAAGCTACCTATTACCGTATGCTGCTGGTCATTTAAAACACCATACCCTTTAAATGGTTTACACTCACAATATAGTAAAACAGGTACTGTGTCTAAACCGGATGGTGACGTAGTATCCCCCAATAAATCCTCAATCGATTGCTTACAGCTAATGTCGCACTCGTGTTCGACGATGTCATTTTGTGCATCAACAATCTGACGTAGAATATCGCTTACACAGTTGTCAGAATGTTCTTTCCCTTTACAAGACATTGTCATTCTCCTTTCTTAGTCATATGACCTTTCTTACGTTATTAATCTATGCATTTGACCTGATAGGGTGTGGGCAATTGATGGTTTTTTAAATTTTTCTTAGGCAATATCACATTTTCTAAACCTAAAAATGTAATTGTTTACCCGATTCATGCCAAATCCATAATGTTAATCAAACAACTTAAATTCTTAAAATTCTTTATAGTAGGTCAAGCGACCATGCCCTTCGATGTTGGTTGAATATACTATTATCGTACATTTACGAAGAGGGAGTGAATGGTAATGTCTGATGAAAGAAAAGAACTGCATGTTAAAGATTTAGTTGTAAGAGCTGATAACGTTATGTTTGAACGTCCTAATCGCAACCGTGATCGTGATTTCTTGTTCGGTCCACGTCGTCGTAGAGAAGAAGAAATGGAAATGAACGAAGATCACGTCATGGAGGAAGAATCAACAATGGAGGAAGCTGAAGAGGACCATCATGAAGAGGATCACGATGATGATCATCGTGACCGCAGGCCACCATTTTTCTGGATGTAGATTTTTTTGAACTCGTATGGCTCCATACGAGTTCTTTTTACATATTTTTTAACGAATACCTAATATAATAAGGGGGATTTAATATGAAATGGCTACACGATTTAGAGAAGATATTAATAGAAATTGGAAAGCAAACTGAAAAAAAGGGAGGTAAGGAATATAAACATTTAACAGAATGGGATACTAAATTAGCCAAGGATCTTCAAAACTTAGAGAAGTTCGGTAAAGAGTTTGAAAGTTGGTTTGATGGGAAATAACGGACATAAATGATTAAGCGTTCACGAATAATCTAATAGAAAAAAGGGAAATGATATAACAAGGAGGGAAAAATCATGGGTTATATCGCACCTGTCGATTTTCATCAGTACCGTCAATATCATAATCGCCATATTTCAAAAAGTCATAAACAGGAATTAACATTAGAGCGTGTTTTTAGAGCTGAGTTTCAAAAAGTTAAACGGCAAAAAGATACCTACGATGACGAATTAAAAGTCAAGCCCGTTCCAAAACTATCAATTTATCAAACAAAGACATCTAAATACACAACTATGAATCCTGATGATTTAGCAGATATAACAGGAAAAGGTCAGAACTTTAGCGAATCTGTATAGTAACGACAAGTACAAGGAGTAAATTCTGATGCAAATGATGCAGCTCAATGATAATTGTTATGTATTCATGAGTTCTGTTAATGTCGGGTTTATACATCGTGAAAATCAAGGCATGTTAATTGATGCAGCCATTGACCGTTCTGCGATACGTAAAGTAGTGCGCCAGCTTGACGAAAAAAACCTACCTATTACACATCTGCTTATAACACATGCACATGCTGATCATTACGGAGGCGCAGCTTATTTAGTTAAACAATATGGTGTTAAAGTAATCGCACCTACATTTGAGAGGGCTATTATAGAAAATCCCATTCTCGAACCAACTTATTTATTCTCTGGAAATGATCCATTAGATGAACTGAGAAATAAATTTTTAGAAGGACCAGAGGTAAAGGTTGATATTGAGATTGAGGAAGGGTATCAGAAAGTAGATAAATTTGAGTTTGAAGCGATCGCAACACCAGGCCATAGTTATCACCAACTAGCAATTAATATTTATGACACTTTGTATGCTGCTGACAGTTATTTTGGTAAAGAAGAAATAAAGAAACATAAAATACCTTACATTACTAGTGTTGATAAAGCAGTTAAAAGCCTTGAAAAATTAAAAACTGTTCAAGTTAAAGGTGCTGTGCCAGGGCACGGTCCATATGAACAACAATTTGTTGAAACGATTGAGGCTAACATAGACTACCATCAGATGTTACTAGAAAAAGTGTATGGAGAAATTGCAGAAAAACCTACCGTCTCTCACGAAGAAATTGTAGCAAG
Source organism: Piscibacillus salipiscarius (assembly GCF_042685285.1). Lineage (NCBI taxonomy): Bacteria > Bacillati > Bacillota > Bacilli > Caryophanales > Bacillaceae > Piscibacillus > Piscibacillus salipiscarius. Next base: position 11,786 of record NZ_JBHUMZ010000049.1, read on the forward strand.
AATGTGTACGATGATGAAGGTTAAAAGTGACTTACTTGGTCCATTTCTCCTTTTTAGAACGGCTGTAACAGCCTATATCACCGCTCTTATTAACGAAGATAGAATTGAACACTATATCAAAGATTTTCGCTGGATCTTTAAAGTAAAAGAGGAAGGGAGCTAGTATGGCATCACATACAGCCCTTCCTCTTTGTTGTATTCTGCATACATGACTTCTTCAATTGTTAATCCTTGACCTTTAATTTCATCAATTACTTGTTGTTCATCCCACTCAATTTCTAATAAATTTTCTTTTACTAGTTCTCCATCAGTAATGATTGCCATTGGTAAAATGGTCTCTTGAGGAGGAGCTTTAAAAAATTCGTTTGTTGGTGTTTGATATATATACTTTTTTAGGACATTGATTGAACCATTAGTCTCAAATATTGCATATTCCACTTCTTGAATCGAGAATATATCTTTATCCCTTAGTAAGTGCATTAATTGATTGACATCTAATTTATTCTTTTTCATAACATCCCGCTGGATTTTTCCTTTACGTATAACTATGGCAGGGCTCCCCTCTAATAAAGATCTCGAACGTCTATATTTCTGAGTAACCCATTCTGTTGTATAGATAAGTGCTCCCCATATCGTTATCGCAAATATAACTTGAGAAATTCCTACTTCAGGATCATAAAGTCCATTACCAACTAACTCACCTAATACTAAAGCTGCGATAAAATCAAAAGCTGTGATTTGTGTAATTTGGGATTTACCTAATACTTTTGTTAAGACAAAAAGAGCAAGAAACCCTACTAAGCTTTCAACTAGGATTTTTACAAAATTCATATCCATATGATTCACCATCCCGAAAGAAAAGTGCACAAGCTTTTATACATTATGGCCAACGTCTAATCGATACATACTTAATAATAAGAAAAAGCTGACGGCATTGTTCCGTCAGCTTAGTTCTTTAATCATTGTTACATGAGGAATTCCAGCATCCATAAACTCATCAGAAATCGTTTCGTAACCAATTCGTTTATAAAATTCTTCCGCATGTGTCTGTGCATTTAATTTTGCTTTTTTGACCTTTTGTGAGACTAAATAATCTTCCATTTCTTGAATGATTTGTTGTCCATAATGCTTACCGCGTAATTCTTTCAGAACACAGATTCTTTCGAATTTACCGTAATCGTCTAATAGTCTTAGGCGACTAGCAGCAACGGGTTTTTCATCTAAATATCCAACAAAATGAACTGCTTCACTTTCGTGTTCATCTACTTCAATTTCTGGCGGCACGTTCTGTTCTTTAATAAATACTTCCGACCGAACCTGATAGGCATCTTCCAACTGTTCTTTTGTGTCAACTAGTTTAATATTCATTTAGTTACGACCTAGTTTAAATGTTTCATAAACAGTCCAAGAACCATCTTCTAATTGGTATAACAATTGGAAGCGATCAATATGGTCTTGTAAGTCGAATTCTAACATTCTCATACTACCGTACACATCTGAATGCTCGTCCTCTGATAAATCTTGACTGATTGTAATATGAGGCACAAAAGCGAATTGTTGTGATACAGGAAACTTACCTTCATTCATTTTTTGATTTAAACTTGTTAAAGTGTCATTTGGCTCAACCTTTAAATAAACTGTGTTTGTAACAGGACTAAATGAGCTAACCTTTTTAATCTCAATATCAAATGGGTTAGTTTCTGCAGCAATTCGATCGAGTTCAGACGTAATGTCTTTAATCTCATCTGGAGTTGCTTCAAAACGTTCTTTTAACGTAATATGTGGCGGAATTTTATTATATCTCGGATCATATCTCTTTCTGTAAGAGTTAGCGATGTCTTGAATTTCTTTAGATGGAAAAACTGCGATTCCGTAGTTTAATGTTGACATGTAATTCCCTCCTAATTAATAATCTTAGCGTATCATATAAGGTCTATTTTCTATTATAACAAAAAAACAATTAATGTTTCCTCAATCTATAGACTCAATTGTTAAAAATTTTCTTAATGGCCTCAGGTAAATCTTTCTGCCATTGCTTCCAAGTGTGTTTACCTTCTAATTCTTTATACACATAATCATTAACGAGATCTTCTAACATGTTATTAAGTTCTCGGTTAGGGGATAGAAAGTCTTCGGTGCCATCTTTTGTAGTAGGAACTTCTGTTTCATCAAGTCCAATTGTATGATAAATCGTCATGTTTGCTATTTCATTAGATTCTTTAACAGCTTCTATCACTCTGTCATCGACGTAAGGGGATTGCATGATGACTTTACCAAAGTTATTCGGATACTTGATGGCTGTCATTAAGGACAATGTACCTCCTAAAGAATCCCCCATTAAAACACGTGTTGAACCGACATGATAACTAGGCAATTCCTTTTCAAGCATCGGAATCACTTCAAAGACTAAAAATTTCATATAGGCATCATTTTTTTCGCCATCAGGATGATATTTATCCCAACGATCGTAACGATCTTTATAATGTATACCTGCAAAGATTGTATTTTCAATTTCACTTTTACTGTGTAAACGATCGCTAACAGTAGCGGCTCGTCCTAATTGATAATAATCGTCACCATCTTGCATGATGCAAATGTGATACTTATAAAGAGGTGAGAAGTTTTCTGGCTTATAAATTTTAATAACAAATGTTTCATCTAAATATTGACTCTTAATTTCCTTATCCAACATCGTACCCTGTCTACCCAAAATTAAAACCTCCATCTGTAGCGTTGCAAGTTGTATAAAGAACTTTCAAAATAATTTTATCACAAATAAAATAGATATCGAACTTTAAGCAACTACAAATATATTCTGATAAATTAGTTAAATTAATCAAACCTTAGAAATTTGTCCAGTGATATAATAGTTATATAAGGGGGTATGACGATGACGGTGCATTCTCATATTAATAGTAAGGAAATTGAACAGGCTGCAAGAGACAGGTTGCAAGAACGAGGAGTGTCCATTCGTGATATTGCAGATGTCGTTTATTTAATGCAACACCCTTATCATTCATCGCTTACTATTGATGACTGTATTGAAAGTGTCGATCGCGTACTAGAGAAAAGAGAAATCCAACACGCTATCTTAGTTGGAGTGGAATTAGATGTATTGGCAGAAAAAGAGCTTTTATCTGAACCACTTCAATCATTAATTGCTAAAGATGAAGGTCTTTTTGGAGTAGATGAAACCATTGCTTTAGGTGCTGCACTAGGTTACGGAAGTATTGCCGTTACCACCTATGGTCACCTAGACAAACAAAAAGTTGGAGTAATAGAAAGATTAGATACAAAAGAAGGGGAACGTTGCCACACGTTTTTAGACGATATCATTGGAAGTATTGCTGCGAATGCTTCTAGCCGTATTGCACATAGGTATAGAGATCTTTTAGATGGAATGACAGAGGAAGATTTAATTATTCAAGATGAGGAAGACCGGCTGTAATGATTAATATAATAATAAGAAGTGCCTACCCCCAATAAAAGGTTACGGTAGGCGTTTCTCTTTTAAGATTAAAGCTTACTTAAGCACAATTCGATTGCGTTATTCAAATCCGTTTGTGACCAGCTTGCAAGTTGGGGCTGCTCAATCGCCATCTCATGTGAAGGTGGAATGTGAATAAACCCAGCTTGATCAACTAACCCGGTTGTCTTGGCATAATGTAGAGCTTGATACATGACATGATTACATAAATATGTTCCAGCACTATTTGAAATTGACGCTGGATAACCATGCTGTTTCATAATACCGACCATCTCATAAATGGGTAATGTCGAAAAGTATCCATCTGGACCATCATCTACAATTTTCTCCCCTGATGGTTTGTAGCCTTGGTTGTCTTCTGGACCATCATTACAATTAACCGCTATTCGTTCTGGTGTTATGTGCCTCCGATTACCAGCCAGACCTAATGCTACCACAACATTTGGCTTCACTTCCTCAATCGCCTTAACCATCTCCTGTCCTGAATGATTAAAATCAACAGTTAATATACGACTTGTTATTTCATATTCATCGATGGTTTTACCATTCAAATATTGAGCAATTTCCACTGTTGGGTTTTTCTTAAACATCAAGAACGGCTCAAAGCCAGTAAGTAAAATTTTTTTCAAAATTTATATCCCCCTTATAGATGTCTTAAATACCTTGTAGGGTTTTTTTCATTAAATAAACATATAACCACCAACATTAATCTAGTTTATTATGGGTGTTTTTTTACAATAAATAGGAAGAAATGACGTTCTTTAGTTGTGGAACCCTAGTTAATTCTTTTAATTCTAAACAACATGATAGATACTATTTATTAAATTTTATGAATAATAATTCATTTTTCAGATAATTAATCATATAGTTCTACTTAAATTGGGACATGTTTACCATATTAAGGTTAACCATCTAATACTTAGTAATCATTTCCATTTTTAAGGAAAAAATTCGACAATATTTGACAGAAAATGTTCTTCTCTTTCTATTATATTAACACTAACAATCAAGATTCTACATTAGAAATTTTTACAGGAAGGAGGATTGCTAAATTACAACAGGACTCTTCATAGTTTTTAAAAATTGGGAGGAGGAAATTCATTGTCTAGATGGGTTAAATTGATCGTTTCATTGACACTAATATGGACGATGGCAATGCCAAGCATGGTATTTGCCGAACCAGGTAATGCATCTACTTCATTGAAAGAGTCAACTAAGACAGTTCAACAAAAAATCAGTAAACGATTGACTCAAGAATTCAATGCAGAAGAAAATGTGACATTCTTAGTCAAATTTAAAGAAAAGGCTGATGTACAAAAAGTAGCTAAAGAAGCAAAGAATAAAGCACAGAAAAATGGTCTAACTTCATTTAATGCGGAATTGCAACAACGTTCGTCTGTCATATCAGAATTAAAAGCAACTGCAGATATTTCTCAGGCTAACGTTAAGAATTTCTTAGAAGAGGCAAAGCAAGAAGGTGTGGTTAAAGATTACCATTCTTACCATATTGTTAATGCTATTGCTGTTACTGCCAATAAAAAGGTGGCTGAGAAACTAGCATCTTTCAATGAAGTTGAAAAACTATTACCTAACGAAACTAGACAATTAAATAAAGTTTCAGTAGATTCGGATGCTAAAAAAATAGAATCCGAAATTACTAATGTAGAATGGAACGTTGAACAAGTTAATGCACCAGAAGTATGGGATATGGGTATTGACGGGTCAGGTATCGTAGTTGCTGCTCTTGATACAGGTGTTCAGTGGGATCACCCAGCATTAAAAGAAAAATACCGTGGCTATGATGCATCAACTGATGAGGTTGATCACACCTACAGTTTCTACGATCCAGTTTATGGTGAAGAAGCTGCATATGACGATCATGGACATGGTACCCACGTTACAGGTACTATGGTAGGTAGTGAGCCTGACGGATCAAACCAAGTTGGGGTAGCCCCGGGAGCTCAATTTATTGGAGTTAAAATATTCAACTCTAGTGGAAGTGGTTCTGATGTGGATATCCTAGCTGGTGGTGAATGGATATTAGCTCCAGGTGGAGATGTAACTAAAGCTCCAGATGTTGTGAACAACTCTTGGGGTGGCGGTCCTGGTTTAGACGAATGGTATCGTGATGTTGTTAAAGCTTGGAGAGCTGCAGGAATTTTCCCAGAGTTCTCAGCTGGTAATACAACACTTACGAACCCAGGCGGTCCAGGGTCAGTTGCTGTACCTGCAAATTATCCTGAATCTTTTGCAACAGGTGCAACTGATAGTGATAATAACTTGGCAAGCTTCTCTTTAGAAGGTCCATCTCCATACGATGAGATCAAACCAGATATTTCAGCTCCTGGCGTCAACATCCGTTCTTCAGTTCCAGGCGGTGGATATGAAGGTGGTTGGAATGGAACGTCTATGTCAGGGCCAGCAGTATCTGGTGTCGCAGCATTATTGTTAGAAGCTAATGCTGGCTTATCTGTTGATGACATGGAAGAAATTTTAATGTCAACAGCAACTCCGTTAACAAACAGTGAATATCCAGAATCACCAAACAATGGTTTTGGTTCTGGTTTAGTTGATGCTTATAACGCAGTTTCATCTGTAATGGATGGTTTAGGTACAATTGAGGGTGCTGTTACTATGGAAGGTGAGGATGAAGAAGCGCCTACTTTTGAACATGATGCACCTGAACAAGCATTCTCCGAAATGGATTTAGATTTATCTATACAAGCTAGTGACAACGTAAGTGTAACGTCTGTTGAAGTTAGCTATGTTAACGAAAACGGTGACGAAAACACAGTTGAAGCTACTCGTACTGAAGGTAACTTTAAATCCGGAATATTCGAGGCGACTATTCCTGGAGAAGATGTATTAGAAGGTGAATTGACTTACTCAATTACTGTCAGTGATTTTGGCGGTAATGATGTTGTAAGTGATGACTATACTGTTGCAATCGATTCAGGAATTACGGTCGGTTACTCAAGTGATTTTGAGGATCCTGCAATAGGTTGGCAAGTATATGGTGACAATATCTCTTGGGAGCGTGGTGAGCCGACGTCAGGTCCAGGAGAGGCAGTTTCTGGTGAAAATGTTTATGCAACTGGTTTAAGTGGTGATTACAACAATAGTGAAAACTCAACCTTGTTAATGCCTCCAATTGATTTACCGGAAGGCGACTCTTTCTTACAATTTGAAAGCTGGTATAACATTGAATCTGGTTGGGATTATGGTAATGTCTTTATTTCACAAGACATGGAAAACTGGGAGTCATTACAAGAGTTAACTGGTGATGATGAAGCGTGGAATACAATGGAGCTTGATCTATCTGAATATGCTGGTGAACGTGTCTATATAGCATTTAACTTAGATTCAGATAGCATTATTACTAGAGCGGGTTGGTATATCGATGATGTAACCTTAACCGATACTTCAATCGGTGGTAATAAAGCATCAATCCAGCCTAAGAAAATAATCGATAAAGCTAAGAAAGATGCTCCAGAAGTAGATCCGTCTAAGATTGAACCACTTATGAAGAAACCAGCTTCTGATTCGTTAGAATTAAATGATGAAGAAGTAAGCAACCTTCCACTTGGTGCGCAGGTTTCTGTACTTGAAAGTGGCAAGTCAGTAAATACAAATCCAGCTGATGGAAGTTTCTCATTCGTACATCCAGCAGGTGAGTTTACAGTTAAAGCTGAAACTTATGGTTTCGCTTCAGAGGAACAATCGGTAAACTTAGAAGCGGATGAAACGGTAACAGCTAATTTTGTTTTAGAAGAATTACCTCAAGCAACATTATCGGGTCAAGTTACTAGCGCAAACTCTGGTAACCCTGTAGAAGGGGCAACGTTACTATTGGTAGAAGATGCTAACGTTGATCCAGTACAAACAGATGCTAACGGTAATTATGATCTAACAGCATACGAAGGAACCTATACTCTTAAAGTCTATGCTCAAGGTTTCCACGGTGACGAGTTCGAGGTTAATCTCGATGGTGACCAAGAACTTAACATTGAATTGGAGCCGATGTACACTTACCCAGGTGGTGAAATTGGTTACGATGATGGCACAGCTGAAAACGCTCGTGCATTCTATGATGCGGGCAATAAGTGGGCTGTTAAGATGTCTCTTCCTGAAGGGGAGGACGAAGCTGTCGTAACTGATGGTGTCTTCCAATTCCACGGAACAGATTGGCCTAGTCCAGGCGGAACTGAATTCGCCGTAGAAGTTTGGGATGCTAGTGGTTCTGATGGTTTACCTGGTGAAAAATTAGCAGGACCTATTGATGCTGAGGCTATTAGAGACTTAGATCAGTGGACAGTTGTTGATTTACGTGAATATAACATTCAAGTAGATGGTGACTTCTACATGGTCTATGTACAAACGGGTGCTAACCCTAATGTACCAGGGCTAGCAACTGATGAAAGTAGTCCAAATGCTGAAAGAAGTTATCAGTCTGTAGGTGGTACGTGGTCACCATCTCCTGCTGCTGAAGGTAACTACATGATCAGAGCTCGTGTAGATTACGCAGTAGAAGACGTCCAAATCACCAATCCATCTAGTGGATTAATTACAAATGAAACTGAAATTACAGTAGAAGGTACTGCTTCACCAACTACGACAGTTCAACTATTAAATAACGGAGAAGAAGTTGGATCAGTTGAAATTGGTGAAAATGGCGAATTCAGTATGCCAGTTCAATTAGAAGAAGGAAATAATGACCTTCAAGCTATTAATATTGTTAATGGTGAACAGGCTAATGAATCTGATGTTGTATCGGTAACCCTAGATACAGCAGCACCTGAGATAACTATTGATAACCCTAGTGATGGTGATCTATTAAATAGTGAAACCGTAACTGTTGAAGGTCAGATAAGCGATGACCATTTAGACTCAGTATTGGTTAATGGTCAAGAAGCAACTGTTGAGGATGGTCAATATTCTAAACGAATCATCTTAGATAAAGGTGTTAATGTCATTGAAGTTGAAGCTTCTGATAAGGCAGGTAACACATCCAGTCAGTCAATAGAAGTAGAGGCGGATTACACTGCACCTGAAATTGAGAATCTTACACCAACAGAAGATCAAACAGTTGAGGCTGGTGAAACAGTGATCATTGAGTTTGATAGTGAAACAGACTTAGATGCTAGATTCTCAATCCTAATGCCATTAACATTTGGTGTCCAAAATGCAACTGAATTGCCAATGATGGAAATGGAAGATGGCCATTACATCGGTTACTGGACAGCACCTAAAGGATTAGAAGCAGAAGGAGCTGTTATTCAAGTAAAAGCTACTGATGAATTTGGAAACCAAACACTTAAACAAGCTGAGGGTAAAATTACAGTAGTTGAAGATGATAATGGTAATGGAAATGGGAAAGGAAAAGGAAAGGGTAAAGGTAAAAGTAAAGGCAAAGGGAACGGACTTGGCCTTGGTTTATATAAAGGAAATGGTCCAAGCCTTTGGTAAGATTACACATTAATAAGCCATAGCAAAAAGGGTGTAGAGTGAATTGCTCTACACCCTTTTTTTGAGTAAAGATATGTAATTTCCACCCTTAAGTAATTAATTAGAATATTTTGTATGTTAAAATAATATTAAGTTTTAGTTAACGGGGGAGAGAAAATGAACGATTACATAGAACAGGAGCTTAATAGATTAAGGGCAAAGAAATCTATTTTATTAGCTGAGCTAGGACAATCAGTTTATTATCAATATAGAATTGGGCAAATTTATAGTGAAGAATTAAGTGACATCAGTCAGGAAATTACTGAATTAGATCAAAATATATTTAAGCTTCAAACCCAAAATACTGGTGATTATGAACAATTCTGTGGTTGTGGACACCTGATAAATAATAGAGATCAATATTGTTCTAATTGCGGAAGTGAGGTGCAAAAACAGACGAATACTGCGTTTCCAACTTGCACTCAATGCGGAGTAGAGGCGATGAGTAGGGCTGTTTTTTGCTATGCATGTGGCACAAAGTTAAATGAGCAGGAGGGGGTTCGGTGATTTACTGTACTAAATGTGGTACCGGAAACCCTAATCAAGCTATTTATTGCATAGAAGATGGACATGCTTTACATCAATCAATGCAAACGGGTTTAACAAAACAAACAAGTGACATGGTTTGTCATAATTGTGGTTCCGATCAAGTGAGTGGTGCCCAGTATTGTTATTTCTGCGGTGAATCGTTTGAGTGTGTCATACATAAAGTACCAGAAAGAGTTAAACCTAAGGATCATAATATAAAAATGAACGATTTTAAAAGGCCTTTATTACTAGCTATACCTTTTGCTTTGTTATGTATCGTTTTTTTATACGTCTTTTCTGCATTTTCATTATCACTAACAGACAATCACTCATATGCAGAACCCTTCCAACATGATATGGAAGACTTTGAACAAGTTCAATGGGGGGTGTCGTATCGTTATTTACTAGATTCTTATCAAATGATGAAGTTAGAGGCAACAGAAGGGGCGCAACAGATGAACTGGAGCCCTACTGTTATTTCTGCTCTGTCACCAGTAGATATAATGTTATTGGGCAACTTGGGAGAAGTCTATGTAACATTTGATGAAGTTACAAATCAAAAAACTTCAGAAACATTGACAAACCATACTATGGAATCAAAGCTCGGACTTTCTTTTTATTTGATTATAACGGTCATCACGATTGCATTAGCTGGTATGCTTTATGCATTTAGAGTTAAAGTTTCAGATGAAAAAGATTGGCTTATTCAGACGATTTCCTTTAGTTTTATTTACAGTATCATGATGTGGGTTCTTAGTATTTTAACAGATTATTCAATGGAAAAAGGGTATCAAACTGTGAATGAGGTTACGAATTATTCTTATCAATCATGGGGAGTAATGTGGAAAAGCTTTTTAATTAGTTTTGTAGTGCTTTTATCCGTGTTATCTTTCAAAAAAGGTATGAAAGCTCAATCTGTTTACGCTAAAGGTGTTAAACTCGCCTCTTTAGCAGCTGTAACAATTATGAGCTTATATTTAATATTAAGTGGACTTATTATAGGTAATGTACAAGAAGAAAGTTTTTATCAAGTTCTTATTGGTTCATCTCTAATTTCTGGTCTAGTATTAATCGTTCAATTATCAGTATATATGCTGAATTTATCCTTTTTAAATACATTTGAAATGAGCGGCGGAGATTTTAATCCAGAACACTTTCAATATCAAATACTTCAGACAGTTGATTCAAGTTTAAATAACCGATTAATCCAACAAGGTTTTGTGTATCTAGAAAACTACTTATGGATGATGCTTGTTATTACAATTTTAGTCATTTTATTGTACTCCTTGTCCTTTAGAAAATTCACACGAAAAAATCAAACTAAGACCATATTAGTTTATAGTGGTTTTATATCTTTAATTTTTACTGGATTAACTTACGCATCTAATTTTAGTTATAGTATTGTAAGAGCAGAATTTAATGAACATTATGTGATTGGGTTTTCATTAATAACTTTATTACTTGTATCAATCTTCCTTAGTTTAATAACTAGTTTGGTTGGAACTAAATTAATGAAAATAAGTAAAAAGAATTAACTTACCAAACCGAATTATAGCTCATAAGACCTAGTTAAAGTATTTGATGTAGGTATTGTGTCTAATCTAAGTGGACTCAGTTCAATTATGAACTGGGTCTTATTGTTTATGAAAAAAGTTTAGATAAATAAAATATAAAATTATAATAGTTTGATTATATAAAATTATTTAAGTTATCTTGAAATTCTGATAATTTAGGGGTAAAATACTGTCTAGAAAAATGAATAGGGGAGGTTACGGGATTGAATGGTATTTATTTAGCTTTAATTGGTTTTGTTGTGTTCTTTTTTGGTTATCGTTTTTATTCGAAGTACATTGCAGAAAAAGTTTATAAACTTGATCCAAATTTCAAAACCCCAGCGCATGAATATAAAGATGGGGTCGACTTTGTCCCGACTAACAAATTTGTACTATGGGGGCACCACTTTACTTCTGTAGCAGGTGCGGCTCCTATTGTTGGACCAGCTATTGCGGTATATTGGGGCTGGTTACCAGCGTTTTTATGGGTTATTCTTGGTACTGTTTTTGCTGCAGGTGTGCACGATTCAGGTACATTATTTTTGTCAGTACGTAATAAAGGACAATCTGTTGGAACTTTAGCTCACAAGCTAATTGGACAACGGGCAAAAATCTTGTTTTTATTCATTATTTTAATTTTAGTTCTAATGGTAAATGCGGTATTTGCTTGGGTTATTGCCAACTTATTTATTAATAATCCGGCTAGTATATTACCAGTCTTTATCCAAATTCCACTTGCTATATGGATTGGTTACCATGTTTATAAACGTAGTGGAAGCATGTTATTACCATCATTAGCTGCGCTTGCAGTGATGTATGGAACTGCTATTCTAACTAGTTATGTTCCTGCATTACAGATTGATGTAGTCTCTTACCTAGGTGGAGAAGGAGCCACTTCTGCCTTTGGACTAGATACGACTAGCATGGCATTTTTAATATGGATACTTATATTAATGGTCTATCTTTATTTTGCATCGACATTACCAGTATGGAAACTACTACAACCGCGTGATTTTATTAATTCACACCAATTGATCTTAGGTCTTGTCATTCTATATTTAGGCCTATTTCTGACAACACCAGAGGTAACAGCACCAATGACAAACCCTGCAGCAAACGATACTCCGTGGTTTCCAATTTTGTTTATCACAGTTGCCTGTGGTGCGATTTCAGGTTTCCATGGTCTGATCTCAAGTGGTACATCTTCTAAACAGCTTTCAAATGAGAAAGATGTTCGTTTTGTTGGCTACTTAGGTTCTATAGGTGAAGGTTTACTAGCTGTAATTGCGATTATTGCAGTGGTCACATTCTTTAATTCAGAAAGTGAATTTTTAGGGTTCTATAGTGACTTTAGTGCAGCTGGTGGAGGTTTAAACGTCTTTGTTGATGGTGCAGCAGTACTAGCAACAGGTGTTGGCATTCCTGAAAGTGTAGCAGCGACTATTGTTGCCGTTATTATTGTCAGCTTTGCTGCAACATCGTTAGATTCAGCAGTCCGTTTGATGAGATATATTATCGCAGAACTTGGTATGGAATATAATGTTAAGTCGATTACATCTAAGCACTCAGCAACAACATTAGCAGTCGTGGCTTCGACTATTTTAGTATTATTACCAGGTGATCGTGGATTAGGTTCAGGAGGTTACCTATTATGGCCTCTATTTGGTACGATGAACCAATTACTAGCAGGTATTAGTTTGCTCTTACTATCTATTTACTTAGGACGTAAGGGACGTAATATACTTCCTGCACTAATACCGATGGGCTTCATTATGGTCATGACTCTATACGCTATGTATCTGCAAGTCTTTACCCAATGGGCCCCGTGGGCTGCGCAATCTGATTGGTTATTATTTATATTAGGGGCCGTCGTGTTTGTATTCGCAATTTGGATTGTTTTAACTGCAATATCGGTTCTCAGAAAAGAAAAAGATAATAAACTTAAAAATGTAAGTTAATATGATTAAAGCCGTGCTATTACAGTGCGGCTTTTCATCTTCATTTAGGAGGTGGGGAGGATGATTAATGTTCTCATCATTCGGCAGACTAAAGCAATCGGATCTGGTTGATGTGGTGGTATGAGTGATGACGGGTTCATCACATTATCTAATGAATTTAAACATTTAGAAGATGATTATATGAAACTTGGTAAGATGTATAATGAGTGGAAAAATAAATATGGAGAACATCTTAGCATCAATTATGTGGACCCAAAAAACGTTGGTAGTGTTGCTTCATATTTATTTAAACAAGCCCAAGCTGGTATGATCACCTATAAAAAGGCTATCTTATATTTGTTTACGAAAATAAAACTAAATGCCATTTTTGTGAATGGTTATTATTTAGAAAATATTGATGATTTTGATAAAATAGTAAAACAAACACATGAAGTGGGTGTTAAGCATGGCTGAACAAAGGAAATTCTCAATTAAAAGAATGATCGAATTATATGAAGAAATGTTAAGTGTTCCTCACAAAACTGAGATTGCAAGGGAATTAAGGGACGAAGATGATTTGTTTTTATTATTAGTTTACTCAGATTTATTAGGAATACCTAATCCAGCCTTTTATTACACACTGGAACTATATCCCTACATTATTGAAAAGTTCCATGATTGGCACTTGCGTATGGGGATGGAAAAATCACCTCTTGATGGAATACGATGTTGCTAAAAGGATGTGAGACTATGAATCAGCTAACCAATCAACAAATAATATTCGTTGGAGGAAAAGGAGGGGTAGGTAAATCTACCTCTTCCGCTGCACTAGCACTCGCCTTTTCAAAGCAAGGACTAGATACTTTAGTTGTTTCCACAGATCCTGCACATAATTTAGGTGATATTTTTCATAAGCCTTTATCTCATGACAAAACACAGCTTGATCAAAACCTGTGGGGAATTGAAATTGATTCAACCAAAGAAACTAAGAGGTATATGGAACAGGTGAAAAGCAATTTACAAGGACTTGTTAAATCAAAATTAGTCGATGAAGTGAATCGACAGATCGACCTTGCAGCAGCATCACCAGGAGCAGAAGAGGCAGCTTTGTTTGATCGATTAATTTCTATTATTTTAGATGAAAAACATCATTTTGATAAAATTATTTTTGATACAGCCCCAACTGGTCATACAATTAGGTTGTTATCATTACCAGAGCTAATGAGTGTGTGGATCGACGGCATGCTTCAAAAAAGGCAAAAGATTAACGATAATTATACTCAATTATTAAATGATGGCGAGCCGATCGATGATCCAATTTATGAAATTCTGCAAAAGAGGAAAGAAAAATTTTCATCTGTGCGTGATGTGATTTTAGATGAAACTCAAACTGGCTTTATTTTTGTGCTCATTCCAGAAAGGTTACCTATGATTGAGACGAAACAAGCGATTAAGCAATTACATCAATACCATTTACATGTCAACACATTAATTGTTAATAAAGTATTACCAGAAGCAGCTGATGGAGCCTTTTTAGAAAAACGTAGACAAATTGAACAAAAGTATTTAAAACAAATGGAAGAAGAATTTAATAAACAAATATTAATCAAGGTTCCGTTATACGAAGAAGATATTTCAGATTTGGATAAGTTAGATGTATTTTCATATCATCTACGAGGTGTTGTAAAGGAGGAAGTTAGATGAAAGCGATTATTCATCAACAAATTGAAGGGTTAGACGGATTGTCTTATTCAGATATTGATGAACCGATTGTAAAGAGTAATCAGGTGAAGGTTCAATTGAAAGCGGCTGGAATGAATAGACGGGATATTGCGGTCACTTACAGACATGGTGCAAGTGATGAACCGCTTGTGTTAGGTTCTGATGGAGCAGGCGTCATCACAGAGGTTGGTGATAGTGTTGATCAATGGCAAGTAGGTGATGAAGTCGTTATAAACCCAGGCCTTGGTTGGAAAAATATTAGCGAGGCGCCACCAGAAGGGTTTGAAATATTAGGTTTACCAGATGATGGCACGTTTGCAGAATATATTGTGATGGATCAAGATCATGTTGAAAGCAAGCCAGCTCATTTGTCCTGGCATGAAGCAGGTGTTTTACCTTTGGCTGCTCTAACCGCTTATCGTGTACTCTTTACAAGAGGGAAAGTGAAAAAGGGAGACACAGTCATGCTTCCAGGAATCGGTAGTGGTGTTTTGACGTACGCACTTAAGTTTGCAAAAGCCATTGGTGCAAGAGTCATTGTTACATCTAGAAGTCAGAGTAAACTTGAAAAGGCTAAATCACTTGGAGCTGCCCTTGCTATAGATACAAATTCAGATTGGAATGAAGTGTTAAAAGGGGAACAGGTTGATTTATTAGTTGAGAGTATTGGACGAGCAACATTTAATAAATCACTTAAAATCATTCGCAAAGGTGGAACAATTGTAACGTTTGGTTCGACAACAGAAGATACCGTCGAAATAGATATTAGACATTTCTTTTATGGTCAGTTTAATCTACTAGGGTCAACAATGGGAAGTGCAGAAGAGTTTAGATCTATGTTAGCGTTCGTTGGACAACATAATGTTAAACCAGAAATTGACCATATGTTCAATTTAGAAGATTATCTTGAAGCGTTTACGTATTTAAAAGACACTAAAAACTTTGGAAAAATCGGGTTTGATATCAGTTAAGAACTAGCCAATTTGGGCTAGTTTTTTTCTTTGTAAAAATGATAGAATATTCAGTTTACAATTAACTGACTACGTGTTTATATATATTTAATACTCGATATTGTCTCTTCCAACGATTATATATGTAGAATAATTTTAGGGAGAGATGAGTATGGTTAATTGGATTCAAGATGCAGGGCACGGCGGGGAAGACCCTGGTGCAGTTTATGATGGTAAGCAAGAAAAAGTATGGACCTTAGAAGCGGCACTATATGTGAACCAAAGATTAGATGAACTAGGAATAACTTCAACTACAACAAGATCAAATGATGTTACTTTATCAAGACACGAGCGAACAAGTAAAGTAAGAAAGTATGACCGATGTATATCTCATCATTTTAATGCTGGAGGCGGAAAAGGAGCGGAATTCATTCATAGTATTTATTCAAAAGGACAGTTTGAAAACCTTCTAACTGATGAATTCAAACGTATGGGCTATCCCGTCCGCAGAACCTTCACTAAACATTACTCAAATCAAAGCAAGCGCGACTATTATTATATGCACCGTGACACGGGAAGGTGCAGAACAACCATCGTAGAATATGAGTTTCTAGATGGTGGACACCGCAACAAATTGAGAAACAAAGAGTATAGATTGGGTATGTATGAATGTGTAGTAAAAGCTATATGCCGAGATGAAGGTGTCACTTATCATTCTGAGAATAGTGGAATAAGTCAGCCTGAAACTTTATATCGTGTAATAACTGGCTCATTTAAAAGCTTAGAGAATGCTGAAAAACGAGTTCGTGAGTTAAAAGAATCAGGTTTTAATGCTTTTATTGACCACTTAAAAGGATGAAGGAGGGATGAGGATGGACTTACTTAGCTTTATTATGGATGAAGCTTTAATTCTAGTCCCAGTATTAATGGTATTAGGGAAAATTATTAAACAAACTCAGTTAATTCCCAATCGTTTTATTCCATTATCGTTATTATTAATTAGTATTATTTTAACAAGTGTCATGTTGGGATTATCTTTCGAAGCTTTCATACAATCTATTTTAATAGCCGGAACTGCTGTATTTGGCCATCAATTATTCAAACAAACGACGACTGCTAGACAGTAAGTGAATTCAAAAACCTGAACTTTGCAATGATCAATAGTTCAGGTTTGATTTATTTAGTTGATAACTTTACTTCGCAATCCCTGTCTCTGAAATAGTGACGTTAGGTTGAATGGTCACTTCGATGTTAGGATATTGGTCTTCCCATTTAGTATTATTCCATGATCGTAATCGGCTTCTGGCTTGATCTCCGAATCCTAATGGATCAATGTTTAATTCTTTAAATGTTTCAATCATTTCTTTAGAATCTTCTATAATTCTTTCCTCTGTTTTCTTTTTTAACCTTTCAATTTTTTGAGGATTTAAATCTTGACCTGTAAATTCTCTGACCGTCAGATTCATATCAATGTTAATATTAACTTTTGGTGTCTCTTTCAAATTTGACATCTTAATGCTCCGAACTGTTTTAACTTTATACAAAGAAGCATACTCATCGTTATCTAGTTCAATTAATAATTGGTCTCCGATCGTTTTTCGATGCGCCAATGTTTTAAAAGTAAATAATTGATCCTTGCTTAATATCTCAACCATTTTGTCGTCTCTTAAAAGAGCTAATCCTTTAATGGTTATTCGTTTGCCTTCTATTCCGATTAATGGAAGGTAAGGGTCACGGGCTTGATCGTAAAATTGATTAAAAAATAAGTGAATATTTGTCTCAGGTAATGGCCCTGAATCCATATTCTGCCTGAGCATATCTGAGATGAACATTCCGTTATCTTGATTACTGTATTGACCTTGTAGTAATTCTTTTGTTGTAATATCTGTAATGGCTAAATATACCCTAGACCCTACTGAAGGGTCTCTTAGAAATCCATCAGTCAGTTTTATTAATCCATTTTGTGCTAGTTCTTGACTAGCAAGTACAACTTCAATTTTACCACTCACAAAAGGTTTAGAATCACTCATATTTAACGCTTCTTCAGCGCCGCTTGTAATATTAGCAAAGGTTGTATAGGTTTCACTAGAAGTAGATTTGTCAGGATTAAATCTTGGTACGACTACCGTAATTTCATGAAGGCCATTTTCAGCCACATCAAACCCTATGGCTGTTACCATTCTTATGTTATCTAGAATATTTTTATTTAAGCACCCACTTAAAATTATGAGACTGAACAAAAGAATGATGGCTAATCGCTTCATGATTTTTTTCTCCTTTTAAATCTGAAATAAACAATGATTAGTAATAGAGGTAAATAGACTAATAAAAGATAAAAGCTAAACTGAGAATAATATGTCGTTATTTGTTCAACTTGTTTCTGAGTTTTTAAAAGATAATTAGCACCAACTGTTATAAGTAAAATGATTATTAAGGCTTTTCGTTGACTGATTCTAAACAACTGACGAGCACCTCGGCTTGCCGCCCAATAGGATAAGCAAATGTTAGGTAAAATGACTAACCCCCAAGAAGAGATGCCTACATATTCAAAACGCTCGACAAATGGCATTTCAATCGTTTTCCACATAGTTAAAGTAGGCCAGTAAAGTTTTGTAAGATGATCAGCAGCAAAATAAGCAAGTGATATGACAATTAATATTAAGTAAAGACCGACTGTTATGACATTACCTCCATGTGCCCAAATCTTTGATTTCTCAGGATCTTTTATATATGGATAAAACATTAGAAGAGTTGCGAATCCGATATAGCTAAAAGTCATTTGTTTAGTCGCTATAAGTAAATCTTGCACTGAATGATTCCAAACAGGCAAAAGGTTTCTAAAATCGGTATATTCCAAAAGATATAAAATCGTTAAGATTAAATAAGAAGGGATAACCATTCCTAAAAAACTCACACCTGCAACAACTCTAAATCCGCCTGTGATCACGTAATAAACTAAAATACAATACACTATACTTAGATAGATAACGTTTAAATCAGGGAACATCCAAACTTGTACAACTTGTATAAACGACCTTAATACGAGAATGCTAATACCGATAAAATATATAATCCAAATGAGACTAAAGAATCCTCCAATCCACTTCCCGAACGTGTCGTAATGAATGACAATTAAATCCCCATTACCGTATTTTAAAATTTTGTAAATAATAAAAATCAAAATGCTAATGAGTATTCCAGCAATAATGACTGCCATCCACGAATCATTTTTTAAGTAACCCACAATGTACGATTGAAAGCCTAATACTCCAACACCGATTTGAATAGAGCTAATTAAAAATATAGCTAAATAGGGGGAGACTTTATATTGATCTTTAATTTCTCGCTGTAGTTCTCTCATGTAATCCCTACTCATCTACTTCAGTTTTCTTTTTCTTAGCTTTCTTTTGATTGAACCTCATAGTATCTTGTGTTTGGGCTTCTACTGGACGTTTCGATTGTCTCGACCAAGGTAATCTAATAAACGCATCTTTTAAATCCTGAACTCGCGGGGGATAGATAGGCTCTAAATAAGGTCTTCCTAAAGAGCTTAATCTTAATAAATGGGACATCACAAAACAGAAACAAATTGAAATGCCTAATAATCCCCATATATGTGCCATAAACAGAAATGGAAAGCGCAATAAACGGATTGTATTACCAATTTGATAAACAGGTGTTGTAAATGATGCTAATGCAGCAAGGGCTACAAAGATCAATAACACGTTACTCGTTAGCCCAGCTTCAACCGATGCTGTTCCGATTACAATTCCGCCCACGATACCGATTGTTTGTCCGACTTTTGTTGGCAGTCTTGCTCCAGCCTCTCTTAACAACTCAATTGCCAGCTCTAAAAATATAGCTTCTAATATTGGTGGTAATGGTATTTCACGCCTTGATGTAACCAAAATCCCTAACAAATCCTTAGGGATAATCTCATAATGATAGGTTAATACAGCTACATAAATAGGTGTAACTAGAATAGAGAAAACAACGGCAAATGAACGAATTAACCTAAAGAATGAAGCTGTTAACCAATTAAGAAAGTAATCCTCAAATGCTGAGAAAAACTCAACAAGTGTCGTTGGACCAATAATGCCATGCGGAGCACCGTCAACCAAAAATGCAACTTTACCTTCTCCAAGTACGGCGGCAATTCGGTCTGGTCGCTCAGTATCTATAAATTGCGGGAAGGGTGAATGCTGATTATCAGAGATCAGCTGGACGATATATGAACTATCAATAACAGAGTCAATTTCAATATCATTAATTCTTTGCTTTAGAGTATTGACATTCTCCTTATTCGTAATCCCTTCGATGCTAAGTATGGCAATTTTGGTTTTAGTAATTTTACCAACCGTTATTTCTTCAACTCTTAATTCTGGTATTGGTAGTCTTCTTCTTACTAAATTTAGATTAACATCTAGTGATTCGATAAAAGCTTCTTTTGGACCTACGACACTAAATTCAACTTCAGGTATATTCACGTCCCGGTGGTTATTCTTGACAGCCCTTAGAAGTATAACCTCACTGCTTTTCTCTCCGATCTGTACCATGCAGGAGCCTGACAATACTTGATGCTGAATCGTTGCAATGTCATTTGTAACTTCCATGTTTTCTATCGGAACAGAACGTTTGATATCTTCAAGTGAATGAATGGATTCCTCTTGTAGATAAGGTAAAATATCATTCTGTACTAATTTTTTATCAACTAAAGGATGAAAATAATAAAATTTTAATGGTTTAAGGCCTTCTTTAACAGTCACTTCTTTAAAATCGTCTGATTTCTTAAGCTGATCGATTAAATCTTGAACCGTTTCGTCAATCTCTGGTGAGTTTTTGTGCGTTTTTAATCCGTTTTTTTGTTTAAAAAATAGGTTTTTGAAAATCATTTTGACCCACCTATACCTTTATCATCATAATTCATAATTTTTCCTTATTTTCTTTTCCTATTCATGAGTTTGGCATTTGTAAAAACGGACAACCTATTCTTTTTATACGTTCTGGAACAGAATGAATGGTGAAATTAGTTGGGTCTAATTGCTCGGTCACCTCATCCCAATACAAAGGTGTTGCAACCGATGCATGGCGAGTTGCACGCGGCGAATAGGGAGCGACAATTGTTTTTCCTGGAGCATGTTGTATATAGTCAACATAAAGCCGGTTACCTCGATTCTTTTTCAATCTTTCAATGGTATAATCATTTGGGTATTTTGTTACTAACACATTCGCAACAGCTTCCATAAATTCACGTGTTTCATCAAATGTCATACTTTCTGGTTCTAATGGAATATGAACTTGAAGCCCAGTTTTACCTGATGTTTTGGCAAATGTCTTGAAGCCTTTATGTTCACACATTTCTTTAATTAATTGCGCGGCTACTATCGCCAAAGAAAATTCATTTAAAGAGGGTGGGTCTAAGTCAAACACCATTTCATCTGGATAAGAAGAGTGTATGGTTTGAAATGGCACGTGAAACTCCAATGCCGCATGATTACCGAACCATAATAAACTTTTTAAATCCTGACATAATATATCTTCTTCATCTTCATCACCTGGTACAGTTTGTATATAATCTGGTGCATAATCAGGGAGATGCTTTTGATAAAATGAATGTTCGTCTATTCCGTCAGGATAGCGAATCATCGTTAAACGCTTATCTTGCAGGCGAGGTAATAAAATTGGTGCAACTTCACGTAAATATAGGACATAATCTCGCTTAGTAGTATGCGGGAATAACTCTTTATCAGGTTTGGATAATTCAATCTCTTTAGGAAGCTGTGCCAATCCTTCTCTTACTAAATCTTTGGTAACATCATCAGGTTCTAAATCAAATCGAAATTGATGAAAAAATGGTTCTCGTAATTCTCCGTCTTTTGCATCTAAACATTTTATATCGATACAAGCACTTGGGTGGACGGACCATAAAGAAGAGCTCGTTTGTTCCCCGTGCTCTTGAATAAATGTAATTAACGTTTTTTTATCTTTTTCCTTAAATCCATTTTTAACTTTTCCTAATGTATTGAACTGATCTTCATTGAAATAAGCTACTTCAAAATAATCATTATTCGCATTCCAATTTGTTATAGCGCCTTGAACCATGCGATAATTTTTGATTTTGACCCAATCATTTGTGCGTTTACCATTTGAGTATGGAGAAGAGGTTTTTTTTGCGACAATACCTTCCGCTTGGTGTAACTTAATAACGCCATGAATTTCGTCGTACTGATTAAATTGTTGAACTAAATTAAAGGGTCTTCTAAACGCAAAATTTTCAGTTTGTAAATGCTGGCTTATTTGTTCTAATTTTTTACGTCTGTCACGTAAAGATTGATTTGAAATGTCATGATTTTGATAATGAATAAGGTCAAAAGCCATAAATGTAGCTGGTCGATTCTGTTTAGCTTGGTTGATTTTTTTCTTAGTCTTTATACGACCTCGTTGTTGCACTAAATCAAAGATTGCCTGAAACTCTGTTCTTAAAATAACTATTTCACCATCGATAAATAGGGGCAGTAAATCTTCAATTTTATGCTGTTGTGACTTACACCACTCTACAACTTCAGGGAAATTTTCAGTTAAGTCCTTTTGGTTTCGGCTAATTAACTTTATATCTTCACTCGTCCAACTTAGTCCGCACCGAAAGCCGTCATACTTTGTCTCGAAAATCCAATTTTTCTTTAGTGGCGGTTCATCCACTAAAGTGGGAATCATAGGTTTCCACATAATGTCTCCTCCAAAACGTTTCCATTATTTTTAGTCAAAACTTGAATGATTATGACAAAGCAACAGACAATAAAGTTAAAGAGGTGATTCGTATGCATACCATGTGGAAAGGAACCATTAGTTTTGGTTTGGTTAATATTCCGGTTAAATTACATTCAGCAACTGAAAATAAAGATATTAAGCTTAGAAATCTTCATAAAGAATGTCAATCTCCTATAAAATATGAAAAAGTGTGCCCAGTCTGCGAAACGGAAGTCACAAATGACGATATTGTCAAAGGGTTTGAATATACCAAAAACAAGTTCGTGGTCCTTGAAGAAGAGGATTTACAATCATTGAAAGATGTAACCGAAGATAAATCAGTTGAGATAATGGACTTCGTTAAGCTAGAAGACATTGACCCTATTTATTTTGATCGGAGTTACTTTCTCTCGCCAAATGATGGGGGTGGAAAAGCATATGCCTTATTGCGCCAGGCTTTAAAAGACACAGGGAAAATTGGATTAGCGAAAATCACTATTCGTTCAAAAGAGCATTTAGCCGTTGTTAGAATTTATGAAAATACATTAGTAATGGAAACGATTCATTATCCTGATGAAGTAAGAGATTTTCAAGAAGTTCCGAATGTTCCAGAAGAAACTGATGTGGGAGAGAAAGAGCTAAAAACGGCAAAAATGTTAATAGACCAGTTAACAGCTGAATTTGAACCTGAAAAATATACAGATGAGTATCGAACAGCTTTAATGGAATTAATTGAGAAGAAGAAAGCAGGAGAAGAAATTACGACTGCAAAAGAACCAAAAGCTCCAGAGAATGTTGATGATTTAATGGCTGCATTAGAGAAATCATTAAATGAGTCTCAGAAAAGTAAAAAGAAAAGCACCACGAAAAAATCTAAAACAACCACTTCTAAACAGAAAAAATCATCTTCATCTAAAAAGAAAGAAAAAGCTTCAAAATAAAAATTTTGTGTAAAAAGAATCTGATCTATAATCAGGTTCTTTTTTTATTGTATTTCATAAAACCTTAGAGGGAGAAATGATTGAACATTAGTAGCTTCAATTGTCGCAAGTAACAGCAGCGATGGAGTGAGTGTCTTTAGAATTTGTTATGTATGCTGAACTTTCCTCACAATAGGGTCATATAGATAAGTACCCAGAGCGCGGGGAGGAGAAAAATGTCTGAATCAAAACAAGATGCCATACAACTTCAACAAAAATTGATTTATTTACAGTCTGAACTTAAAAAGAAACAAAAAAGAATTGACGAAATTGAGCATTCTCATCATTATCTGTTAATTGAACAATTAAAAAAAGAAAATCAGGAATTTAGAAAAAAACAAGAAGACTTAGGAGAACATCTAAGTTCATTAGAAATTAAACTTGAACATTATAAGCGTTTGTTAGATGTCGCTAATATAAAAGTAAATATGTATCAAAATGCTTTAGAGAAGCTCGAACACGATCACCAGCAATTGAAAGAGGAACTTATTGAACTTCAAGGATGTAACCAAAAGGAAGAAGATCTTAAATAAAAGGAATGCCATTTGCATGACGGCATTCCTTTTTAGATAATTTTAATGATGGGTTAACTCTTGCTTAGTAGATAGGAGATTTTTTTGGACTTGACCACCTTTTAATACATACTGGATTTCATCATTATTTGCTAAAGAATAAATATCATCTAGTGGTTTCCCTTTTGTGATGACCACATCGGCTAATTTACCTTCTTCAAGTGTGCCGACTTGATCACTCCAACCAAGACATTCTGATGCTGTTTTAGTTGTTGCAACAATAGCATCCATTGGTGTCATACCGGCATCAACCATTAAGCCTAATTCACGTAGGTTAGTTCCGTGTTTCATAACACCCGCATCAGTTCCCATCGCTATTTTAACTCCTGCTTGATAAGCCTTGGTGAAACTAGCACGATGCTGTTCGATGACCTCTTTTGATTTTTCAACAGCCGATTGAGGCATACCTTTTTCATCAGCAGTTTCTAAAACTGATACTGGAGCTAGTAATGTTGGAACTAAATAAGTGCCATTTTCAAGCATTAATTCGATGGCTTCATCATCAATAAAAATACCATGCTCAATAGAATGAATGCCTGCCCGAACAGCATTTTTAATACCTTCAGATCCCTGGGCATGAGCCATGACTTTAACACCTTTGCGGAAACGACCTTCTTCAACGATTGCTTTTAATTCTTCTAAAGAGAACTGAGTAAACTCTGGGTGATCAGTTGGGCTTAATACGCCGCCTGTTGCATGGACTTTAATAACTTCTGCACCGGCACGCAACATTTCGCGAGTCTTCTTTCTTACCTCTGCAACACCATCACATCGTCCATCTGGCATCCCGCGATGACCAGAAGGGAGAAGGTCAAGCACATCTCCGTTTAATTGTGTACCATCACCGTGACCACCAGTTATGGTTAATGCATTAATGCTAAGCTGCATTCTAGGCCCTTTGATCAAACCTTCTTCAATAGCTTTTTTAACTCCTAAATCAGTACCTAAAGCATCTCTAACTGAAGTAACACCAGCATTTAAGGTATTTTCAAGGTACTTCTGCGCTTCAAAATACATATATGAAAATGGCTTCGTTAAACGTTCTGATAAAGGTGTATATTCCATCATCATATGAACATGCGTATCAATAAAACCTGGTAAAATCGTGCCACCTTGAGCATCAACAACATTTTCTTCTCCAGTTGCTTCATAACTGTCTTCAGGTCCTACGTAAAGGATTTTTTGATCTTGGGTGACGACGACCTGATCTAATTTTGGCTCACCGCCATTTCCATCAACTAATAATCCATTTTTGAATAATGTTTTACCCATTTAAATTCCTCCTTATAGAGTTTGAATTAAAATTCCTGCAATGATTACGGACGCCACCGTAACGGTCGTAAATCCGCCAATCAACATCGGTGTTAAAAGCTCATCAAAGATCATCTTCTCTTCCTTCTCATTACGTGCTGTACTTCTACTTACTTCTTCACATAGGATATAATCTCCTGGAAATCCAAATAAGGCTGTTAAAGCAACAGGCATCCCTTTTAATGGGTCCCATTTGACCAATTTAGAACCGACGAAACCACCAAGAGCAATTCCGAAAGTGCCTAACAGTAGAATAGATAAAATAGCTGGTAAGTTATCAATGACCTGCCCAGGTGATACATCAGCCATGGTTCCAATGACGACAAAAATAATCCCAATCATCGTCAATGTGAATGAATTAGCACGGTTAAGAGATTCGCTTTCCAGAATCCCAAACTTAACGGACACAATCCCAAGTCCTAAACACCATAAGCTGTAATGAATCCCGGTGACTTCTCCTAAGATGACACCGACAGCACCTACTACAAACACTAAAAATAGTTTAATGGTAGTGCTCGATTTTAATGGTCCTTGTTTTTTAGCCCCTGAAATGGATTCCCCAATTGTTGCTCCTTTCATTGGACTGAAGGTGCCATTATCAATACCTTCAACAATTTTTTTGGCATATCGTCTCATAAAGTTTAACGCCAGTGGCATCCCCAACACACCTTGAAAAGCAACAATTAATGCTGGGATCACAACTAATGCAGAAAGTCCGATTTCCGTTAGTTTTTCTTGTGTAATTAGTAAGGCGACTACACCACCACTAATTGGTCCGATCCCGGCAACAGCTGTCTCATAACTAAATACAAAAGTAATAATTGATAGGACTAGAACCCCGGAAACAACGAGTCCACTGAGTGCAATCAAGACGGCTTTATATTGACTTCTTAATATAGAAAGTGGAATTAAAGTTCCCATATGCACAATGGCTGGCCCAATTAAGATTGAACCTAAAACGGCAAATTGTGAGCGGTCCATGATGTCTTCCGGAAAAATGCCGGTCCATGACAGGATTAGGAAGCTCACCATCGCTGTTAATAACATTGGAATTCTTGCTCGAGTGATGATTGATACCCATTCACCAAAAGCAATTAGTGAAAATATGAGTACAGTTGCAATTAGTGGATTATTTAGTAATTCTGACATTCCTAATCCCTCCTCATAAAATTTAATATTCACTATAGCACCGCGTAAAAGGGTTGTAAATAACTAATTTCTGACTATTTATACAAATCTAAATAGTGGTTATACTTTGTGTGAAAATGCTTAACGTATTGATATTTACCTAAAGGAAACGATTTCAAAAACAGCCTAATAAAGCGCTTTCAAGGTTCTAAAAAATTTTTAATACCCGTTATCGTATAAAGCACAAAATGTGAGACAAATTAAGTTTGATATGAAAATAAAAAAGGGGTTTTTATATGTCACACCAAGAAATGAAGCCTGAAGAAGTTAAAAAAGAACTCGAAGATCATAAAGAATTGAGTATTATTGACGTCCGGGAAGATGATGAGGTCGCACAAGGGAAAATTCCAGGCGCTCAACATATACCACTTGGGGAGTTACCTGACCGACTTAGTGAAATCGATGAGAACAAAGAACATATAATGGTGTGCCGATCAGGCGGAAGAAGTGGTAAAGCAACGGATTTTTTAAAAAGTAAAGGGTATAAGGTCAAAAACATGCCTGGTGGGATGCTCGAATGGGAAGGTAAAGTTGAACGTTAAGGAGGTGAAGTGAATGGAGGTTAATGTAAACCGAGTTTTAGATGCAAAGGGACTCGCATGTCCTATGCCAATTGTGAAAACTAAAAAAGAATTTAATCAGTTAGAACCTGGACAAGTTATGGAAGTGCAGGCAACAGATCAAGGTTCTACTGCGGATATTAAAGCTTGGGCTGAAAGTACTGGCCATCATTATCTTGGAACTAAAGAAGATGGAGATATACTTAAACATTATTTACGAAAAGCTAGTGAAGAAGACACATCAGAAACAAAACATGGAGATGTAATGGACTTAAAAGATTTAAGAGAAATGATAGATGGTGATGAGACGATTACAATTCTAGATGTTCGGGAACCAGCCGAGTATGCATTTGGACATATTCCAGGGTCTATTAATATTCCTTTAGGTGAATTGGAAGAACGTTTTAATGAACTAAATGAAGAGGATGATTTGCATGTTATTTGTCGCACAGGTAATAGAAGTGACCTTGCAGCTCAAAAGTTAGCAACAAAAGGTTATAAGAATGTGAAAAATGTAGTACCAGGTATGAATGAGTGGGATGGACCTGTAGATCAAAATCATTAAAAAAGGAGATTTTCATTATGAAAGTAGCGATTATTGCCGCAAATGGCGGGATGTTTGATGCTTATAAAGTGTTTAATATAGCAACAGCTGCAGCTGCAACTGATGCAGAAGTTGGGATATTCTTTACATTTGAAGGGTTAAATCTGATACACAAAGATGCCCATAAACAATTACCTTTACCTCAAGGAAAAGAACACTTTCAAGAAGGGTTTAAGAAAGCAAATGTACCTCCAGTAGAGGAGTTATTAAGTATGGCAAAAGATTTAAACGTCAAAATGATTGGCTGTCAAATGACAATGGATGTGATGAGTTTAGATAAGGATCAGTTCGTTGAAGGGATCGAAGTCGGTGGTGCAGCAATGTTCTTAAGCTTTGCTGAGGATGCAAATGTGACATTAACATTCTAAAGGAGGGATCCTAATGTCAGATGTTAAACATATTTCTGTAAAAGAATTGACGAGTAAAATTTTAAATGGTGAACATTTGTTTATTTTAGATGTTCGAAATACGGATGATTTTGATGACTGGAAGGTTGAAGGTGATAATGTTGAAATTCATAACCAACCTTATTTTGATTTAATGGATGGTGTTGAGCCAGTAGAAGAGAAGCTTCCAAAAGATCAACCGATTTATGTCATTTGTGCTAAAGGTGGTTCATCCCAAATGGTAGCTGAGCAAATTGCTGAGGCTGGCTATGACAATGTATATTCTATTGAAGGTGGCATGAAAGCGTACAGTGAGCACTTAGAACCGATCGAAATTGGTAAAGTGTCAGGTGGGACGATTTACCAATTTGTTCGAATAGGTAAAGGTTGTTTATCTTATTTAATCGAATCAAATGGTGAAGCTGCAATTATTGATGCTAATCGAATGACGAATCAATATGATGAATTTATAAAAGAACACAGCTTTTCAATAAAATCGGTTCTCGATACCCACTTGCATGCGGACCATATTTCAGGTGGAAGAGATTTAGCGAACAAACATGAGGCAACTTATTATTTACCACTCAAAGATGCAACCGATGTTCAATTTGATTATCAGCCAGTAGAGGATGGTGATGAAATCAAAGTTGGTGATACGACCATTAAAGCTTTTTACTCGCCAGGGCATACTATTGGAAGCACGTCTTATATCATTGATGAGCAGTATCTATTAACGGGTGATATTCTATTCATTGACTCAATTGGACGACCTGACTTAGCTGGAAAAGCGGAGGATTGGGTTGCAGATTTAAGAGAGACGTTATATAAGAGATACAAAAAATTGCCTGAGGAGTTAATAGTATTACCGGCACATTATATGAGTATAAAAGAAATGAATCAAGATGGTAGTATATCAGAGAAGTTAGGTAAGTTATATAAAGAAAACCATGGCTTAAATATAGAAAGTGAAGAAGAATTCAGGTCTGCTGTAACAGATAACTTACCACCACAGCCAAACTCGTATAATGATATTCGTCAAACAAACATGGGTCAAAAGAAACCAGAGGATGAAGAACAACGTGAAATGGAAATTGGACCAAACCGTTGCGCAATCAGATAATTAATCAGGTATGACCAGCTATAAACAATGGCTGGTCAGTTTTATATATACATGGATTTCCTTATAAATTAAAAATTTTCCCCATAAATTTAACTAGTATCAAAAGGAAAAACTGGAAACAAGTCTAGATTTTAACTTCTAAACTAAAACAGACACCAATATAATTAAACAAATTCAGAAAAGGATGGTGTCTATGGCTAATCTAAATGAACAGTCGAAAGTTTATTTAGAAATGTTTGAGGAAATGCCCGACCTGTCATTAATGGAAACAGAAGAAGTAAGGTCATTATTTAGACAAATACCAGTAGTCAGTCAAGGGTTTGAAGATGTACATGAAGTTGAAGATCGTCATTTTAAAGCAAGTGACGATTATGAGGTTCCAATTAGAGTATATAAACCTGAAGGAGAGGGCCCATTTCCAGTATTTATTTACTATCACGGAGGTGGTTGGGTCTTAGGTGATTTAGATTTAGTCGATGCCACATGCCGAATTTTGACTAATCAAACCAAGCGAATTGTTGTGTCAGTCGATTACCGATTATCTCCTGAATATAAATATCCAACACCATTAGAGGACTGTTATTCTGCTTTAGAGTGGGTCTATGCAAATCCAATTGAAATAGATGGTGATGTTACTAATATAACTGTAGGTGGAGATAGTGCGGGTGGAAATTTAGCTACAGGAGTTGCAATGCTGGCAAAAGACCGAGAAGGGCCGCCTGTTAAAGCTCAAGTGCTAGTCTATCCAATAACGAATTTAAGCTATGACACTTCATCATATGAGGAATTTTCTAATGGTTACGGGTTAGACCGAACGTTAATGCAGTGGTTTGGAGATCATTATGTAAGAGATGAAGAGGATTATTATAACCCATACATAGCCCCGCTAACGTGTGAAGATTTGAGCGGCTTACCTCCGGCTATTGTTATTGTAGCTGAGAATGATGTTTTACGTGATGAAGGATTAGCATACGCTAGAAGGCTTAAAGAAGCTGGTGTCAAAATGGATGCAAAGCTTGAATTAGGAATGGTTCACGGATACTTTACGAATGTGATCATTTTTGAAGAACGAATTCGAAAGACAGTTAGGAAAATTAGTCACTTTCTCGCCGAAGTCAATGATCAAGTCGTTGAGCGATAAGTTGATGCCTGGCTCTTGTAGCTGGGCTATTTTTTAGGGTTTGAAGTTATGTATATTCTCTGATATTGTAACCTTCCTACCTAAATCTACGAAAAGTCAACGTTTGCTTATAAACTTCACCGTGTTTCCAATAAAAACAATTTGTTACTTCAAATTTGTTCATATTTTTAGTCAAAAGTGATATAATACGAACAAACGTTCTTGTTGGAGGTTTATTTATGGAACGCATACTTCAGCGTGCACTTGAACAAAAACAGCAACTTGAGATGATTTATTTAGATCAAAATGGAGATTACAGTCAGCGAATTGTTCGGGTCGTGAAAATTTATGAAGATGATTTTTTGGCCTTTTGTTTTACTAAGCAAGGCGTTAGACGATTTAAAAAGATACACGTCTTATCAATTTTACCATATAAAAAGGGAAAACGATTCAAAGCATAGAAAAGCATAACTGAGAGGTTGATTAACCTAGGAGGTGCTTTTAATGAGCTTTGATAATATAACAGATGTTCCAGGTGTGAAAGTGGGACATGTTGAAGATCCAAAAGCGTTAACAGGGTGTTCTGTTATTATAACCGAAGAGGGTGCTGTCTGCGGGGTAGATGTACGAGGTGCTGCCCCAGGAACTAGAGAAACGGACCTGCTCGACCCTGTTAACATGGTGAATAAAGTGCACGGAATTTGTTTATCAGGAGGAAGTGCATTTGGGTTAGATGCATCAAGTGGTGTGATGAGATATTTAGAAGAACAGGGCATAGGGCTTGATGTCAGTGTGGCTAAGGTACCAATTGTACCTTCAGCAATATTATTTGATCTAGCGGTAGGAGATGCTAGTGTGCGCCCAGATGCAGACATGGGGTATGTAGCTGCGAAAAAAGCAGCACGTGGTATTTTTAAACAAGGCAATGTAGGGGCTGGATGCGGAGCAACGGTTGGTAAAATTATGGGTTTTGAACAATGCATGAAAGGCGGCCTTGGAAGCGCAGCAATAACATTGGATAATGGATTAACGGTGGGAGCTATGGTCGCCGTAAACTCATTAGGAGAGGTACGTGACCCCAAAACTGGTGAATGTTTAGCTAGCGCGATTCACCCTGAAACTGGCGAACTAGTTGATAGTGAAGAATTTATGTTAAGTCAGGTTGAGTCATTTGGCCGAGTTGGTCAGAATACAACTATAGGAGCCATTGCGGTTAATGCAAAACTGACTAAATCAGAAGCTACCAAAGTATCACAAATAGCTCATAATGCGATTGGCAGGACCATTTATCCTGCCCATACGATGTTTGATGGCGATACCATTTTTACATTAGCCAATGGCGACAGGCAATTTTCATTAGATGTGATTGGAAGTTTAGCTACCCAAGTATTAGAAAAAGCGATTATTAGAGCAATCAAAGAAGCTGAATCCATTAATGGAATAAAAGCATATGAATAAATGGCCATACCTGCATAATTTTCCCAAAGGCTGTACAAACTAAGCCTTGGAAAATGGAGGTGAGGCCAATGGCAAGAATAGCAGTAGAAGAGACTTTATCTGATGTAAAAGCATTATTAGAGCAGAGTGGTCATGATGTTGTCACTCTAGAAGGTGATAATGCTGCGGGCTGTGATTGTAGCTGTGTGTCAGGACAAAATCAGAATGTCATGGGAATGAGTGAAGCAACATCCGATGCATCTATCGTTAATTGTGATGGAATGACCGCACAAGAGGTAGTAGAAGAAGTAAACGAGCGATTGCAAAAACGATCATAATTTAAATCCCCTTACATTGGTGAGGGGATTTAATATTTCTAATTATAAGGTTATAAGTATATGTTATTCTAGTGTCAGACTAATATAAAGGAGCTTCAATTGTGAAGATTAACATTTTGTATGAAGATAACCATCTACTATTTGTCGAAAAGCCCGTCAATGTGCCTGTTCAAGCAGATCAGTCAAAGGATCGCGACCTACTAACCATCCTTAAAGATTTTATTAAAGAACGCGATCAAAAACCTGGCAATGTATACTTAGGCTTAGTTCACAGGCTTGACCGACCAGTTGGAGGAGTGATGGTGTTTGCTAAAACATCCAAAGCCGCATCACGATTATCCGACCAAATTAGGCGTAATGTTTTTGATAAACAGTATTTAACGGTAGTTCGTGGTACACCGGCAGAACATGAGGGTCAATTAAAAGACTTTTTATTAAAAGACCAAAAGGAAAACAAAGTTCATGTGTCTTCATCAAAAAATAAAAAAGCAAAAAAAGCATTATTAAATTATAAATTACTCGGTACGAAAAAAGGTTTATCCTTACTCGAGATTAACTTACATACTGGAAGGCCCCATCAGATTCGCGTTCAACTATCGTCTCGGCGATGGCCTATTTATGGAGATCAAAAATATGGTTCAAAGGTAAATAAACCAGGCCAACAGATTGCGCTTTGGTCGCATGTGTTAACCATTGAACATCCTACCAAAAAAGAAGCTGTTCGAGTCTCATCGAACCCGCCTATGGACTTTCCGTGGCATTTGTGGAGCGACCATTTTTAAAGATGGTCTACCCACTGTCTAACAGATTGAATGAGTTCATGGAATAAATCCCCATCTAACATAATGATGAGTAATATAATGACTGTGCTCATTAAGATTAATTTTTCAGAAAGTCCACCAGTTTTATATGTTAATAGAGAACTGGGCGTAAAAGGCTTTTTAATAACTGGATAAAAAATTGGAACACCTCGGTTTGAAAAAAAGTCGCCTAAAATATGTCCTGCATAACCAACTGATAGTCCATAAGTAAAGTGTGAAGGATGATACAAACATAATATGGTAACTAAAATCCAGCAAAAAACTGAATGAGTGAAACCACGATGTCCGAATAACATCTGGATGATATAAGAGACTCCTAAAGATCGCCTGCCGATAAAGGAGTCTTTTTTATCTAAATCAGGGAGCACGCTTCCTAAAATCGTACCAAAAACATAACCAGCTGAAAATGGAATGGCTATGTATGTTGAAATGCTAGCCGCGATGGTTACTGAAGTTATAATATGTGTTTTTACTTCCAAGATTATTCCCCTATTTCTAGTTGTTTGAACAGTAGTGTTGTATGAAATAGTTTACCATAAAGCTCGTCAAACTAAATCAAACAATAGAACTATATTAATAACTAAAAATTCTGAAATTATATTGACAGAGTCATGAGTTAGACTTAACATAATTTTTAAAGTGGTAGCTAAATTTCAGGGTCTAGAAAGGAGGGAGAATATGATATCATTTAACTTTTCAAACACGACTAAAATATTATTCGGCTCAGGTAAATTGAATAATTTTCTGTTAAAGGAAGTTAAGAAATCCAGTTCGTCACGTGTGTTTCTAGCAACTGATCCTGGACTTGTTGAAGCGGGTCTAATTGAAAGCGTTACCAATTTGATTGAAGATCATGGCCTTAAAGTTCACGTATATTCGGATGTTAAAGCTAACCCTTCCTCCGATTCAATTATGAAGGGAGCTAGTGTGTTTAAAGAAAATAATTGTGATCTACTCCTGGCTATTGGTGGTGGTAGTCCAATAGATTTTGCGAAAGCAGTAGGAGTTGTTGCGAGTCATCAAGATCATGTATTAAATTACGTTCATGGCGGAGACCCTATTGAACAGAAACTACCATTTATGATTTGTGTTCCGACTACTGCTGGAACGGGGTCAGAGGTGACTTCAGTAGCTGTTGTGACTGATGAACAACAAGAGCGAAAAATGGTTTTAGCCTCACCACTCATTGGACCTGATGTTGCAATCGTAGACCCAATTCTAACAGCATCTTTACCACGTCATATGGTAGCTGCTACTGGAATGGATGCATTTGTACATGCACTAGAGTCTTATACGTCCATAAATGCTAACCCCTTCACAGATAGCCTTGCCCTTCAATCTATGAAAATGTTAAAAGAACACCTACCTGCAAGTTATGCTCATTCATTTAATCACGAGTCTAAGGAACAAGTTCATATAGCTAGTACAATGGCAGGAGTAGCCTTTAATGCTGCTGGTTTAGGGCTAGTTCATGCCTGTTCACACCCTATGACAGCTTTATATAAAGTACCACATGGACTGGCCAATGCGATTATCTTGCCAAAAGTAATCGATTATAACTTAATTGCAAATAAGAGTAAGTATGCTGACATTGCAAGAATTCTAAAACCCGAATTAATTAGTTGTGATGATGATTCAGCTGCTAGTTTTCTAGTTGAAGCTTTAGAAGAATTTAATAAACAATTAGATATTCCGAGAGATTTTAGCTATATAGAAGGTGTGATGCCAGGTGATATAGACAAACTTGTACATGATGCATTGCACGATCAACTGACGATTCCACTTAATCCGAGAAAGGTGAATTCTCATGATGTTAAACAAATTTATCAAAAACTTTTACCACAGTTGAACACTGATTCTGTTGCCTATTCAAACTAATGAAGGTCAAAGTTGTACTTTTAGAAAAGTTGTAAATTTCAGATTTCTTATCATATAATAGATTTGTAAAATACTACTAGGAGGGATATGAGAATGGGTAGATTCGATGGAAAAGTCGCCTTAGTGACTGGTGGCAGCCGCGGAATTGGAAAAGGTGTTGCTGAAAAATTCCTAGAAGAAGGTGCTAAAGTCGGTATCATCGATGTAAATGAAGAAGCTTTAGCTGAAGCAGAAAGCGATTTTTCGAGTAAAGGCTTTGAAGTATTCACTAAAGTGGCGAGTGTAACAGAAATCGATCAAGTCGAACAAGCGGTTGAAGAATTAGTGAATCAATTTGGGAGCGTTGACATTTTAGTTAATAACGCTGGTGTCATTCGAGATAACCTGCTTTTTAAAATGAGTAGTGATGACTGGAATATGGTGATGGACGTTCATTTAAAAGGTGCGTTTAACTGCTCTAAAGTCGTTCAGAAGTATATGGTTGAACAAAAATACGGAAGGATCATCAACATATCATCCACCTCTGCTTTAGGAAATAGAGGACAGGCCAACTATTCAACAGCAAAAGCTGGTTTACAAGGGTTTACAAAAACGTTAGCCATTGAGCTTGGTAAATATGGCATTACAGCAAACGCAGTTGCTCCAGGATTTATTGAAACAGATATGACCAAAGCGACGGCAGAACGTATCGGCATTACCTTTGAGCAATTAGTGGAACATAGCGTCAGTCAAATTCCTGTTGGAAGAAGCGGAAAGCCTGAGGATATAGCGAACGCCGCTTTGTTTTATGCAGATGAAGCATCTTCATTTGTAAGTGGTCAAGTTATTTACGTTGCTGGTGGACCAAAAGATTAATCGAGGGGGATGAACGTGCTATACGATTTTATAGGTGAAAAATCTCATAAGGTAACAAATATAATTGAGCAAGGCGCAGTTGTGAAATTTGCAAAAGCAATCGGTGAGACGCATCCAATGTATACCGATGTTAATTATGCAGAGGAGTCGGAGTTTGGGAATTTATTAGTTCCTGCAACCTATCCTGTGACATTAAATTACGGTGAGATTAAAGGAATGAAATTACCAAGTGCAGGATTAATTCATGGTGAACAAAGCTTTCATTACCACCGTCCGTTATTAGTAGGGGAAGAGGTTCATTGCTACCGAGAAGTTACGAATTATGCTGAAAAAGAAGCAAAAAGTGGCACATTAGGCATGTTGACGTTAACGGATTATGGTGAAGATGAACATGGAGAAGTCATTTATAAATGCCAACGAGTAGTGATTTTAACTGAAACAGTTAGAAAGGAGTTAAGCTATTGAGTTCATTAAAATCTTTAGAGGTTAGTGATCAGCTTCCGTCAGTTGAATTAGAACCAGTAGATCGTTTAACTCTCATCAAATATGCTGGGGCTTCTGATGACTACAACCCCATTCATACTATTGATCAGGAAGCGCAAAACGCAGGTCTACCTGGGATCATAGCTCATGGAATGTGGACAATGGGGAATTTATCGCGGTTATTTTCTGCACATATTGAAGAAGGGTATATTGAAGATTACAGAGTTCGTTTTACTGGAATGGTTTTTTTGGAAGATATATTGTCGTTAAATGCTAAACTAGTTGATCACCAGGATTCGTTACTCGTATTTGATGTCGATGTAACAAAACAGGACGATCAAAAGGTTATTCAAGGACAGGTTAGTTTTAGATTATGGGAATAAATATTTTTTTGACATCAACATACCAAACGGTCAGTAAAATAGATTAAGGAGTGGTGTAAATGCAGTTAAGGTTAACAGAAGAGCAAAAAATGGTTCAACAAACTATTCGTAAGTTTGTTGAAAAAGAATTAATTCCTTTAGAAAATGAAGTGCTAAAAAATGAACGTGAAGGTCGCCCTGGACTTTCAAATGAGAAAATGGAAGAGCTGCAACTGAAAGCTAAAGAGGCTGGTTTCTGGGGAATTAATACACCAGAAGAATACGGTGGTGCTGATCTTGGGCAAATGATGATGGCCATTGTGTTGATGGAAATCTCTAAAACATTTGTACCGTTTACTTTTGGCGGATCAGCAGACAATATTTTGTATTACGGTAATGAAGAACAGAAGAAGAAATACTTAATTCCAACGATTAACGGTGAGAAAAAATCGTGTTTTGCCATGACCGAGCCAGGAGCCGGTTCTGATACACGCAATATTAAGATGACAGCTGTAAAAGACGGTAATGAATGGGTTTTAAACGGTGAAAAAACCTTTATCACAGGTGGGAATGAAGCAGACTTCGTTATGGTGATTGCGGTGACAGACAAAGAAAAAGGTCCAGAAGGCGTCACTTGTTTTATTGTTGACAGGGATATGGGTTGGAAATCAGAATACATCCACACAATGGGTGAATGGGGACCTGCATCACTTATTTTTGATAACGTAAGAGTGCCAGAAGAGAATATTTTAGGTGAAATTAACGGTGGTTATAAACTAGGCTTAGAGTGGATTGGTTTTGCTAGGTGGGTCGTTGGTGCAAGAGCTGTTGGAGCAGCTGAGCGATTACTACAAATGGCCATTGATTATTCGAAAGAGCGAGAAACTTTTGGTAAACCAATTGCAGACAGACAGGCTATCCAGTGGCAAATTGCTGATTCAGCCGTTGAAATAGAAGCAGCAAAATGGCTTGTCCTTAATGCGGCATATACTTTAGATGCTGGAGAAGATAATCGTCATTTAGCTTCCATGGCAAAATTATATGGGGCAAACATGGGCAATAATGTCGTAGACCGAGTGTTACAAATTCATGGTGGTATGGGGTACACTCGTGAACTACCAATCGAACGTTGGTATCGTGAAGCAAGACTTTGGAGAATTTATGATGGAACAGATGAAATCCAAAGATTAATTATTTCTCGTAATCTCTTAAAAGGTCATGTTAAAGTCGGACAATTTATCTAACAACCCCTAAAAAAGACTAATAAGTGGTATAATCTTAGTAAAATTGTTACGTTGTGGGGGCTTTAATATTGAAAGAAAAGATCATGGAGACGAGCATCAGGCTCTTTGGTAAGAAAGGATTCACGGAAACGTCAGTGCAAGATATTGTCAATGAAATCGGTGTAACTAAAGGGACTTTCTATTATTATTTTACGAGCAAAGAAGAAGTCCTAGCGATGATTCATTATGAGTTTATAAGCAATATTCTAAATAAACAAGAAGAAGTATTAAGTAATTCAAGTTTAGATTTCAAAGAAAAACTTGATCAAATTGTAAAAGTATTGACGTATGAAATTAAAAATAATGGTCAAAGTGCTAGAATCTTTTTCCGTGAGATGAGGCATATCAGTCAGGATCAACTTGAAAGAATTTCACCAAAGCGTCATAAGTTTAGAAAAAATCTTGAACAATTAGTTAAAGAAGGCATAGAGAAAGGACAATTCAAGGACCATGTTAGACCTGATATATTATCCTTTGCCATATTAGGAATTACAAACTGGAGTTATTTCTGGTACGACCCAACAGGTCCAATCAAAGAAGATGAATTAGCTGAAGGGTATGTGGATTTTGTTTTAAATGGTCTACTTAAATAAAAGTAGACTTGAGTACCGTTAACATACTTACTAGTTAGTATATTGGAGGTAAAAGACATGAAAGCAGTACAGTTTAAAGAATTTGGAGGACCAGATGTCTTGCAGAATGTTGATTTGGAAAAGCCAGTGCCAACAGGTCATGAGGTCGTCATAGAAGTGAAAGCTGTCGGGGTGAATTTTGCCGATACCGCGCGCCGTGAAGGTGAATATGTCGTTGAGACGACATTACCATTCATTCCTGGCGCAGAAGTAGCAGGTGTTGTATCTGAAGTTGGCGATCAGGTTGAACATGTTAAAGTTGGCGATCGAGTAGTCACTCTAATTGAATCGAAAGGTTATGCTGAATATGCAAAAACATCTGAGAAAACATTAATCCCTATTCCTGATGGTGTCGATTTCGAAACGGCTGTTGCGTTACCACTACAAGGATTAAGTGCATATCACATCTTAAAAACGATGGGACGTATAGAAGAAGGTGAGACGGTACTTATTCATGCAGCAGCTGGTGGTGTTGGCACAATTGCGGTTCAATTAGCTAAACTATTTGGTGCAAGTAAGATTATTGCTACTGCTAGTACTGAAGAGAAATTAAATCATGCCAAACAAATGGGAGCGACGCATCTCGTCAACTATTCAGAAGAAGGCTGGGAGCAAAAGGTTTTAGAAATAACTGATGGAGAAGGTGTTGATGTTGCCTTAGAGATGGTTGGTGGAGATGTGTTTAAACAAACTCTTAAATGTTTAGCACCGTTTGGAAGACTTGTAATCTATGGAGTGGCGAGCCGAGTTCAACCTAAACTTTATCCGTCCTATTTGATGGGGAAAAATCAATCAGTCATTGGATTTTTCCTGCCCCAAATTATGCGTAAACAAAAATTATTTCAAAACAGTTTAAAAGAGCTATTATCCTATCTTCAATCTGGCCAATTGAAGCTAACGATTGGTGGAGTATATGACCTTGAAGATGCTAAAAAAGTACATGAACTATTAGAAGGGCGTCAAACAAAAGGTAAATTAATTTTAAAGCCTTAAAAATTCAGCCATGGTGAACACCATGGCTAAGGGTTTTTGAAGCAAAATCAGTAAAAATGTCTTCTAAAAATATCAAAATGCACCTTGAATAGACTGAATATTTTTTATATTATAAAATTAATATACTAACCGGTCGGTTAATAAACTGTGGAAAAGGAGTCTGAATGATGAATTTTGATTACACAGATAAAGTTAAAGAGTTGAAAGCTAAATTGGAAAGGTTTATGGACGAGAGTATCTATCCGAATGAACAAGTTTTTGCAGATCAATTAGCACAGCAAGAGTCGAGATGGGAGAACCCACCTATCTTAGGAGAATTAAAAGTAAAGGCTAAAGAAGCAGGATTATGGAATTTGTTTTTGCCAGATAGTGAATACGGAGCAGGATTATCGAACTTGGAATATGCCCCATTATGCGAAATCATGGGACGGTCTCATATTGGCCCTGAAGTATTTAATTGTTCAGCACCCGACACAGGTAATATGGAAATATTAGAGCGATATGGTACAGAAGAACAGAAAGAAAAGTGGCTAAAACCGTTGCTGAATGGAGAAATTAGGTCCTGTTTTTCAATGACAGAACCAGATGTAGCATCTTCAGACGCAACTAATATACGCGGAAGCATTACTCGCGACGGTGAAGAATTTATTATCAATGGCACTAAGTGGTGGTCATCAGGTGCAGGAGATCCAAGGTGTGAATTTGCTATTTTTATGGGTAAGTCAGATCCAGAAGCACCTAAATACGAACAGCAGTCCATGATTATCGTGCCTCTTGATACGCCTGGGGTACATATAAAACGAATGTTACCAGTATTCGGTTACGATCACGCCCCGCATGGTCATGCAGAAATTGAATTTAATAATGTCAGAGTGCCAACATCCAATATTTTGTGGGAAGAAGGAAAAGGATTTGCCATTGCACAAGGGCGATTAGGACCCGGCCGAATTCATCACTGCATGAGAACGATTGGAGCAGCCGAACGCGCACTGGATATTATTTGTAAGCGGATACATGAGAGAGAGCCTTTTGGTAAGCCGTTAAAAGACCAAGGTGTTATTCAAGAATGGATTGCTGATTCTAGGATCGAAATCGAGCAAGCCAGGCTATTAACATTAAAAGCTGCTTACATGATGGATACGGTGGGTAATAAAGAAGCCAAAACTGAAATTGCCATGATTAAAGTGGTTGCACCTAATATGGCATTAAATGTTATTGATAAGGCAATCCAAGTCCTTGGAGCTGCAGGCGTTAGTGAAGATTTTCCTCTAGCATCCAGCTATGCTTCTATTCGGACATTAAGGATTGCAGATGGGCCTGATGAAGTGCATCGCCGTACGATTGCTAGACAGGAATTAAAGAAGTATCAGGAAAGGAGTTTAACCCATGCACGTTAAAGAATTATTTGATTTAAACGGTAAAGTAGCCATTGTGACTGGAGGAGGAAGAGGATTAGGGCAGCAGATTGCTGAAGGTTTTGCAGAATCAGGAGCTAATGTGGTGGTTTGTTCGAGAAAACTTGAAGCATGTGAAGAAGTAAGTGAACAATTAAATCAAATGGGTGTTAAATCAATCGCGGTTAAATGTGACGTCACAAATCAAGAAGATATTCAAAATGTGGTTGATCGTACATTAGATGAATTTGGGAAAATAGACATTTTGGTTAATAACAGCGGGGCAACGTGGGGAGCTCCAGTTGTAGATATGCCGCTTGAAGCTTGGAATAAAGTGTTTACAGTTAATGCAACAGGAACTTTTCTCATGTCTCAAGCCGTTGGGAAAGTCATGATTGAGCAAAAGCAAGGAAAGATTATTAATATATCTTCAATTGCAGGATTAAAAGGTTCGGACCCTAATTTAATGGATACGATTGGCTATAACTCTAGTAAAGGTGCCGTTATTTCATTTACACGTGATCTCGCTGTAAAGTGGGGGCCACATGGTATCCATGTTAATGCCATCGCGCCAGGATTTTTCCCTACTAAAATGTCTAAAGTACTTATTGAACAAGGCGGGGATGAATTTTTAAAAGGGACACCATTAAGAAAGTTCGGTTCTGATAGTGACTTAAAAGGTGTTGCGTTATTTTTAGCTTCGGATGCTTCTAACTTTGTAACAGGAGATGTGATTGAAGTTGATGGTGGTTCACATGCGATGTAGTAAGGGAGTGTATAACTGATGAGAGAAGCTGTTATAGTATCAGCCGTAAGAACAGCAATTGGAAGGGCTGGAGGAACTCTTGCAACAGTGCCTGCTCATAAATTTGGTGCAGAAGTAATCAAAGAAGCTATAAACCGCGTCAACCTAGATGTCAATTTAATAGATGATGTCATCATGGGAAATGTGTTAAGTGGTGGCGGAAATATTGCTAGGTTAACTGCGCTTGAGACAGGTTTATCTGTCAATTTACCAGGTTTAACGATTGACAGGCAGTGTGGCTCAGGGGTTAACGCTATTAATTTAGCAGCCCAAGCGATAGAGGCTGGAGCAGGAGATGTTTATATTGCTGGCGGAGTTGAAAGTATGAGCAGGGCTCCATACTTAATGGACCGCCCATCTAAAGCATTTAGCCCTGTTCCGCCTCAGTTTAGAAAATCACAATTATCTCCAACAGAAATCGGAGATCCGCCTATGGGGATTACAGCTGAGAATCTAGTTAAAAAGTATAACATAAGCCGGGAAGAACAAGATGAGTTTGCGTTAGCAAGTCAAAAGAAAATGGCTGCGGCAATGGAAGAGGGTCGCTTTGAAGAACAAATTGTTCCGATCGAAGTCCCTGTTAGAAAAGGTGATCCGATTGTTTTTGGTCAGGATGAGCATCCTAGACCTCAAACAACAATAGAAGCATTAAACAAATTACAACCGGCCTTTATGATGGCAGGGTCAGTAACTGCTGGTAATAGTTCGGGCTTAAATGATGCTGCAGCGGCCTTAATCATTATGTCAAAAGAAAAAGCAGACGAATTAGGTTTAGCACCACTTGCGGTTATAAAGCAAAGCGCGGTAGCTGGTGTTGATCCTAACATAATGGGCATTGGGCCAGTACCTGCCACACGAAAAGTGTTAGAGAAGTCGAATATGACACTCGATGATGTTGACTTAATAGAAATTAATGAAGCGTTTGCGTCACAAGTATTAGCATGCAACCGTGAGCTGAATATGGATTTAGATAAAGTAAATGTGAATGGCGGTGCAATCGCTCATGGACATCCATTAGGAGCAACGGGCGCGATTTTAGTGACGAAGGCGATCTACGAGCTTCGCAGGACAGGAAAAACCAATGCCCTAATTACAGCTTGCATTGGTGGTGGTCAAGGGATTGCAACAATTATAGAAGCTGTTTAATAGATTGGGAGGTTTTTAGATGAGTCCAAAAGATACGATTCCAGTCAGACAAGGAGAAGAACTAGACCTTGATAAAGTTGAACAACTGATTAGAGAACATGTTAGCGGATTAAGTGATGATCCCTTAGAAGTCGAACAATTCTTTTTGGGAAGTTCAAATCTTACCTATCAATTAAGAATTGGTGATTGGGAAGCTGTGTTACGCAGACCGCCTCATGGACCAGTTGCACCTAAAGCTCATGATATGGAAAGAGAATTTAACATTCTAAAAGAAATTAATCCGCATTTCCCTGTAGCTCCTAAACCGTACTTTTTCTATTCTAACGAAGAAGAAGGTAAACCATTTTTTGTCATGGAACGTAAAAAAGGTGTAGTACTTGATTCCAATATGCCTGAAGAAATTAAGTTATCTGAGAAGACCAATCGAGATATATCTGAGGCCATGGTTGATACGCTTGTCCAGTTACATGATATTGATTATACCAAAACGAACCTTAAAAATATGACCAAACCAGATGGGTTTTTAGAAAGACAAGTCCATGGTTGGATTAGCC
Organism: Piscibacillus salipiscarius; assembly: GCF_042685285.1. NCBI lineage: Bacteria > Bacillati > Bacillota > Bacilli > Caryophanales > Bacillaceae > Piscibacillus > Piscibacillus salipiscarius. The sequence continues at coordinate 55,037 of NZ_JBHUMZ010000049.1, forward strand.
GTTACGAACGATCCAAAACAGATGATATACAAGGAGTAGATGAATTAACAAGATGGATGGCACATAATATTCCAGAAACAAAAGAATCTACTATTATTCATTATGACTTTAAACTCAACAATGCCATGTTTGATCAAAACGATTTAACGCAATTAGTTGGCTTATTTGATTGGGAGATGACAACAGTAGGTGATCCACTAGCTGATTTAGGTGTAGCTATGAGTTATTGGCAGGAGTCAGGTGATTCAGAGTTATTGAAAAAAGGACTTGGTAATGAACCAATTACCACGCAGCCAGGCTTTATGTCGCGTGATGAGTTTATCGAAGCCTATGCTAAGAAAAGTGGCCGTAATGTTACCAATATGAACTTTTACCAAACCTTTGCTTATTTCAAGTTAGCCGTCATCTGTCAGCAAATCTATTATCGTTATAAAAAGGGGCAAACGCAGGATCAAAGATTTGCAAAACTTAACTACTTTGTTGAAAACTTGATTGAATATGCACTTTACTCACTTAATCGAAAGGCTAATTAGTTAGAGGTGTTTTATGCCGAAAATTCATGTGCTGTTAACTAAAGAAGAAATAGATGAACATAAAATCAGTGAAGAGCAAATCATGGTTGTGTTTGATGTGCTGCTGGCAACGACAACCATTATTAGTGCTCTAAAAGACGGGGCCAAAGAAGTCATTCCTGTCTTGGATATGGCTGAAGCTAGACAAACATTTGAAGAATTAGGAGATGACGATTGTATATTAGCAGGTGAGTACGATGGATTAACACTTGATGGGTTTTACTCACCTAACCCATTAGCTTTAAGGGATGTGGTTAAAGATCAGACATTAATCCTGTCGACCACGAACGGAACCGTTGCCGTTAAAAAATCAGCATCTGCTCACAAAGTTTACTGTGCTTCATTACTCAACAATTTGTCAGTATCTAAAAAAATCAAAACAGATCATACCGATCAAACAATTGTCATCGTATGTGCCGGCTCTGGCGGTGTATTCAATATAGAAGATTTTTATGGAGCAGGTCATTTACTTAGTGAGCTGTTGGCTGAAACATCGTATGACTTAACGGATTCTGCTTTTGCCGCTTTAACCTTTTATGAAGGTTTAAAGGATCAGCCCACTCAAGTATTACAAAAATCATCTGTTGGAAGAATGCTTTCAAAGCATCAATTAGACCATGTACTAGAATTTGTCGCACAAAAAAATCTATACGATCTCGTGCCTGAGTTGAGTGATGGAAGGATTTTAATAGAACATTCTAGTGAAAAAATTTGAATGAAAGGAGGCGTGTAAGATGAGGTTCGGTAATAAAGTAGCTGTCATTACTGGAGCAGGAAGCGGTATTGGTGCTGCTGTTGCTAAAAGGCTTGCTAAAGAAGGTGCAAAAGTTGTCTTAGTAGGCAGAACAAAACAAAAACTAGATCGTGTGAGTAATGAGATTGTTAAGGAAAATGGTTTATCTTACGTTTATCCTACTGATGTGACGGACGACCAAGCGGTCAATCAATTAAAAGACTACATTCAAAGCGAGTTTGGTCAATTAGATATACTGGTTAATAATGCAGGTAGTTCTGGTAAATCATCCATTCGTGATTTAACGAGTGAAGAGTGGCAACGAGTCCAAGATGTTAATTTGAAAAGTGTGTTTCTAGTATCTAAAACCTTAAGTGAATTAATGTTAGAAGGACTTAAAAGAGACCGTTCGATTGTCAATGTCGCTTCGTTATCAGGACATAAAGCTGGAGCGAGAATTCCACACTACAGTGCTTCTAAAGCTGCAGTTATTAATTTTTCAAAAGCTTTAGCTGCAGAATTAGCACCACATGTTAGAGTCAATTCAGTTTCACCCGGATTTATTGAAACCCCTCTTACTGAAGCTGGTCTTCAAAATGAGCGTTTTCAATCAGCTATTGAGCAGCATACAGCCCTGGGAAGGGTTGGTAAACCAGATGAAATTGCGAATATCATTACATTTTTATCATCCTCTGAGGCTTCATACATGACAGGTTCAGATGTTTTAGCTGATGGTGGTTGGCTAATTACGTAAATAAAAAATAAGGGAGATGAGAAAGATGTCAGTAAAACCTTGGCACAAGTTTATACCAGAAGGAAATCCTAAAGAGATTCAAATTCCAGAACTGAGTTTAGGAGACTTGTTTTTAGAGACGGTAAATAAATACCCTAGGCATACAGCCATAACCTTTATGGGAAAGACCTTTGATTATCAAACAGTCTACGCTTACGCAAAACAGGTGGCAGCTTATTTCCAAGATGTCGGAATCAAAAAAGGTGACCAGATCGCTTTAATGTTACCAAACTGCCCGCAGTATGTATTCAGTTATTTTGGAGCCATGTTTGCTGGGGCCACCGTTGTACAAGTTAATCCAATGTATAAAGAACAAGAACTCATGCACGTACTTAAAGATTCGGAAGCAGCAGCTATCATAGCATACGAGCCACTCATGCCAATTGTAAACAATGTCTTACCAGACACCTCTGTCGAACACAGTTATAGTGTTTCGTTTACAAACCCTTCAGACTACGAACAACTCATCCAACACCAATTAGAATACCAACCCGTTCACATTCAGCCAAAAGAAGATGTAGCCGTATTACAGTACACAGGCGGCACAACAGGACGCTCAAAAGGAGCCATGCTAACGCATTACAACATTGTAGCCAATACATTGCAAAGTGCTGCGACAGCAGAATCTCAAATTAATAAAGGTGAAGAACGTGTTCTTGTCATTTCACCACTATTCCATGTCTACGGCATGACAAGTGGTATGTGTTTAACGTTTAGAATGGGTGGCAATCTTATTTTATTACCTCGTTTTGAAGTCGAAGAAACGGTAAAAACCATGCAGGAGTTACAGCCAACGTCGTTTCCTGGGGTTCCCACTATGTTTATTGCGATCTTAAATTATGCTCGTGAGCACAATATTGACTTAGGGTTTCTAGAAACCGTAACAAGCGGGTCCGCACCACTATCAGCAGACGTTCTAACTAATTTTGAAGAAACAACTGGCGCATCAATCGCTGAAGGGTACGGTCTGTCTGAAGCGTCTCCAGTCACGCACCGAAACCCAGTTGAAGGAGTTCAAAAAGCTGGTAGCATCGGTATACCGATTCCAAATACTGACTCAAAAGTTGTAGATCTTGATACAGGAACTGAAGAATTACCTATTGGCGAAGTTGGCGAGCTAGTGATTAAAGGTCCACAAATTATGAAAGGTTACTGGAACATGCCTGATGAAACGGCGCAGACAGTGCGTGACGGCTGGTTATACACAGGCGACCTAGCCAAAATGGATGAAGATGGATTTTTCTATATCGTTGGAAGGAAAAAGGAAATGATTATCGCGAGTGGATTTAACATTTATCCAATTGAAATTGAAACAGTGTTATATCAAAACCCTAAAGTTTTAGAAGCTGCGGTCATTGGTATTCCGGATCCGTATCGTGGCGAGACCATTAAGGCAGTCGTATCACTTAAAGAAGGGCAATCCGCAACTGAAGAGGAAATCATTAACTTCTGCAAAGAACGACTATCGAATTTTAAAGTACCAACGAGTGTTGATTTTATAGAAGAGTTCCCGAAAACAGCTGTTGGTAAAATTCTGAAAAGAGAATTGAAAGATCAGTATATCTCAAACTAATCGCTTAAAGGGGGTGCGGGAATGGATATTTTATTCCAGCAGCTATTTAATGGACTTACAATTGGAAGCGTTTACAGTTTAGTCGCCTTAGGACTCACATTAGTTTATGGTATTTTGCACATACCTAACTTTGCTCATGGAGCGCTATATATGATGGGTGGTTACATTACCTTAACAATGATGCAATCGCTAGGACTACATTATTGGATTGCAATTTTCATCTCGGTTATTGTAGTCGGCTTGTTAGGTGTTTTAATGGAGCGATTAGTATTTCACCACTTAAGACATGCACCTCCCATCCATGACAAAATCGCAGCCATAGGAATGTTACTCTTTTTAGAAGCATTTGCTCACAGTGTATGGGGAGCCGATTATTTAGAAATGGCAACTCCTCATGGGCAAGTGGTTAGTGTATTTGGAATTACATTTACGTTTCAGCGGATTATCATCATCGTTGCAGCTGTGTTAGTCATGGTGGCTTTATATACGTTTCTTAAGAAAACGTACATGGGTATGACGGTCATTGCAATGTCGCAAAATCGAGATGGAGCGAATTTAGTAGGAATCAATACAAGTAAAGTTGCGATGCTTACATTCTTTATATCTGGTGCCTTAGCAGCAATTGCTGCATCATTATCGTCACCTATTAATCTAGTCTTCCCAGGAATGGGGCATCTAGTGATATTAAAAGCATTTGTCATTATTATCATCGGCGGTATGGGAAGTATACCAGGTGCTATTGTGGGTGGTTATATTTTAGGATTTACAGAAAGCTTAGGGGCAACATATATTTCAAGTGATTATAAAGATTTAATTGCCTTCTTGTTATTAGTTGTCATTTTAACAGTTAAACCGAATGGTCTATTTGCGAAAGGGGGCAAAGCATGAGCATACCATTTTTAAATAAAAAAGTTGCCTTGTCGGGCCTCCTATTGTTAGCTGTTATCTTTCCTTTAGTTAGTAGTAATGCTTATATGATCAGAATCTTAATCCTAACATTTATTTGGACCATTGTCGTTTATGGTCTGAACCTGCTAGCAGGATATACTGGATACTTATCTTTAGCACATGCTGGATTTTTTGCTTTAGGCGCCTACACATTGGCAGTGTTAACAGTGACATATGGCATTAGCTATTGGGTCGCATTTGTTTTAACGTTAATATTCACAGCGTTGGTTGGTACGTTAATTGGCATGATTGCCCTTAGAACGAAAGAACACTTTTTTGCCATTTACACGTTATGTGTCGGTTATATCATCTATTTAATCATCTATAACTGGGACAGTGTAACTGGTGGTGTTCGTGGATTTCTTGGAATTCCTACACCAGGTGCTATTGGTCCACTTGAGTTTAACAGTCAAATATCAAACTATTATCTAGTATTGTTCTTTTTAGTCTTAACCATTGTGGTCATGTACAATATTGTTCATTCGTTACAAGGTAGGTCGTTTATTGCCATTCGAAACAGTGAAGAATTAGCTAAGACGATTGGGATTTCAACGACTAGCAATAAACTATTAGCTTTCATTCTATCAACGGTTTTTGCCGGACTTGCAGGTAGCTTATTTGCATCATTTACTAGGTTTATCGGTCCTGAAATTTCTAATATAACGATGACATTTGATTTTCTAGTTTATCTGTTGATCGGTGGAATTGGAACGTTATCTGGACCTGTAATAGGTACATTTATTATCGTGTGGATTTCGCAAGAACTTCAGTTTTTACAAGATTATCGTATGCTTGTATTCGGGCCAATTCTCGTCCTGCTTATAATATTCGATCCTAGAGGAATCTCAGGCTTTGTGATTGATTGGAATCTTAAAAGAAAATCAAAAAAGCAGTCTCAATCGAATGAGATTCATAGGGAACAAAAGGTAGAGGAGGGATAGTGTGCTTCTTGAAACAACAAATTTAACCAAAAAGTTTGGTGGATTAACAGCGGTGGATGATGTCAATTTTGGAATTGAAGAAGGAAAAATCAACGCCATTATTGGCCCAAATGGTGCTGGTAAATCAACATTCTTTAACCTAGTGAGTGGCTATTATCCGCCGACTAGTGGCGAGGTGTATTTTAAGGGGCAAGACATTACACATCTCTCCTCTAATAAAATTGCTAAATTAGGTATTGCTAGAACCTTTCAGACAACAAATTTATTTGAGAAAGCGACCGTTCTGGATAATGTCATCGTTGGTCATAGGTTAAGGACGAGTTCTAACTTATTTGATGCGGTTTTTAGAACGCCTAGACTCAAAAGAGAAGAACAAAAGTGCCTCAATAAAGCCTATGAAGTGTTAGATTTTGTAGATCTTACTAACTATGCGCATCGTGTAGTCGAAAATTTAACTCAAGAACAAAAAAAACGTGTTGCTTTTGCACTTGCCCTTGCGACTGATCCTGAACTTGTCTTTTTAGATGAACCAGCTGCTGGCGTGAATCCTGATGAAACAGATGGATTAGCGATCATGATGAAGAAGATGGTGGATCATGGGATTACCGTTTGTCTAATCGAACACAAAATGCAGATGATTATGAGTATTGCCGAAAAGATTATGGTGCTTAATTTTGGTAAGAAAATCGCAGAAGGTACTCCTGATGACATCATGAACCACGAGGATGTTATTAAGGCTTATTTAGGTGGTGAGCAGCATGCTGAAGTTAAATAATGTATCTGTAAACTATGGAGCGTTTACAGCTGTAAAAAGTATTAATATTGATGTTTCACCAGGTGAAATTGTTGTCTTACTCGGGTCGAATGGTGCTGGAAAGACGACAACCTTTGATGCCATAAGCGGCCTTAATAAGCCTATAAGCGGTGAGATATTACTCAACGACCGGAACCTAGTCGGGGTACCACCTGACCAGATTGTCAATTTAGGAATTATACAATGTGCAGAAGGACGTAAATTGTTTTCAGGGATGAGTGTGGAAGAAAATTTAATTATGGGTGGCTATGTCCATCGTAAGAAGAAATCACATGTGAAAAGGCTCTTAGATGAAGTGTATGAGATGTTTCCGATTCTTCAAGAAAAACGAAATGAATCGGCTGGTTCTTTAAGCGGTGGGCAGCAACAAATGGTTGCAATTGGTAGGGCCCTAATGGGTGAGCCAAAGTATATGTTGTTAGACGAACCTTCGATGGGCCTCGCACCTTTAATTGTTGAGCAGATGTTCGAGAAAATTAAGCAAATTAATGAGTCTGGCACATCGATTTTGTTAGCTGAACAAAATGCAAATGCTGCTTTGAAGATTGCTGACCGCGGCTATGTTTTTGAAAATGGTGAAATTGTGGTTGACGGTACAGCGGGTGAGCTTTTATCAAATGAAGATGTTAGAAAAGCGTATATTGGAGCCTAAATTAAAAGGGGTGGTGCCGGAAAAAAGCTTGTGGCCTAAGGTTGATTAAAATTTATATTAAAAAGGGGAGAAAGTATGAAATTAAAAAAACTGGCATGGTTGTTGGCGATGGTAGCTTTAGTATTTTCCTTAGCAGCATGTAATGCAGAAGGACAAGAAGGTAGCGGAGATTCACAAGAAGTTAGTATAGGCTACTCTGGTCCATTAAGTGGTCCTGCAGCTTATTATGGAGAATCGACGTATAGTGGTTTAGAGATGGCTGCTGAAGAGATTAATGAAGCAGGCGGTTTTGATGTAGACGGTCAAAACTACACGATTGATTTAGTTTCACTTGATGATAAATACTTACCAAATGAAGCGGCTTCAAATGCTCAAAGATTAGTTCAAGAAAATAACGCGTCTGTAGTGTTTACCCCTCATAGTGGTGGTATCATGGCCCAGCAAGTGTTAAATGAGCAAGAGGAATTTTTGATTATGGCCTATACGAGTGAACCAGCCATTACGCAACAAGGCAACAGTCTAACAGTTGCGATCCCACCTAGATATGATGGTTATATTGCACCATTCACAAAATATGCAATGGAGAACCACGGTAAGAAAATCGCCTTACTCCCAACATCGTCGCAATATGGCAAAGACTGGACTTCACATTTAGAACCATATTGGAAAGAACAAGGTGGTGAAGTCGTCTTTAACTCTTCAATCGACTTCGCAAAGGATACTGACTTCTTTACAATCTTAACCAATGCTTTAGAAAACGATCCAGATGTTATTTTTATTGGTGGACCTTCACAACCAACTGCTAAGGTTGCACAACAAGCTCGTGAACTTGGGTTTGAAGGCGGATTTATTATTATGGATCAAGCGAAGTTAGATGAAATGAAAGAAGTTACAGGTACTTATGAAACATTTGAAGGAAGTGTCGGAGTCAATCCACTTCAATTTTCTGATTATCCAGGAACAGACGAATTTGTTGAAAAATATAAAGAGAAGTATGACAAAGTTCCAGGTTCTGAAGCAGGTTTCCATTACATCTCTGCATATATATTAGTTGAAGCAATGAAAGCTGCGGGAACGGTAGATGACGCTCATGCAATTCGTGACGCAATGCAACAAGGAATTGAAGCACTCCCTGAAGAGAAGCAGGTATATGACATACCAGGCATTACAGAAGAAGGTAACTTTGATGTTGTTCAAAGTATGGCAGTAGTAGAAAATGGTGAGATTAAACCAGTCGATTTAGAACAATAATGGTTAAAAGAATTTGAGATTAGAAGAAGACGAATATCTAAGGACAAGTCAATCCTTAATATTCGTCTTCATATTTTAGGTAAGTCTAAATGTACTTAAGTAAAGCTTGTGTCGCGCATTTCGTGAAACTATTTACTAGACAATTTCAAGGTTTTACTAGACAAATTTGTATATTTATTAGACAATTTCACGATTTTACTAGACAAAATCGCAAATTTACTAGAAAACTTTCTTGTTTACTAGACAATATTTTTTCAATTTAGTTTATAGAATTTGCTAAATGGATGAGTAGCTTTCTGTCGAAAGAATATTGCTTATGACCTACATATATTCAAATATAGTAAAAACATACTGAGACTATTATATTATTTTGATTTTTCTGATAATAATTAGAGGAAAAAAGACCCTTCCCGTTGAAATTTTAACCTGCAAGTATTGTTTATTATATGGGAGGGTACGAAATGAAAGAAGTGAGATATTTATCGAAGAAAGCTTGGTTGGTTTTTCTATCGGTTATGATGTTATTGGCGATGTCTTCACCGATTCAAGCTTCTCCTGAAGGTTATAAGGAAGTGAATTTATCATCAGTTGATGGTAAAATTTCACAAGACTTACTACCTAAAGGTGCCAAAATGGATGAGAAAGTGGAAGTCATTATTCAGTTTGATGGTGACCCTGTATTAAAAGAATTTACTAAGGCTAAAAAGCAAGGTTATAAAATGAGTCAGAAAGCTCAAAAGGAACATGCTAAAGGCCTTAATAACAAGAAGAAAAATGCTAAAGCTTTAATTGCTCATAACAATGGTAAAGTCATTGATAGTTTTGAGAAGATCTATAATGGTCTATATGCTCAAGTTGAAAGAGGAGACTTGAATAAATTATCTAAGCTAGATGAAGTGGCAGCGATCTATCCAGTAAAACCTGTTGAACTGCATAACGATACATCTGTTCCGTTTATTGGTGCTCCAGATGTATGGGAGAAAGTGGTTGATGGAGTCAACATAACAGGTGAAGGAATTTCTGTTGCTATTATTGATACAGGGATTGATTATACTCATGCATCTTTTGGTGGTGAAGGTACAACTGAAGCTTATCAGTCTAACGACCCGGATGTCGTTGAGGAAGATACATTTCCGACAGCTAAAGTTGTAGGCGGTTGGGATTTTGTTGGAACTGAATATGATGCTGGTTCTGATGATCCTGAAAAACGTATTCCAAAACCTGATGCTGATCCTTTAGATGAGCATGGTCATGGTACTCACGTTGGAGCGACAGTAGCCGGTTTAGAAGTTGAAGGTGAAGTTGGACAGGGGGTTGCTCCTGATGCTGAACTATACGCCTACAAAGTATTTGGAGCTGGCGGTTCAACTGCTGTTACAGCTCAAGCGTTAGAGAAGGCAATGGATCCAAATGGTGACGGGGATGTTTCAGACCATGTGGATGTTGTAAACATGTCATTAGGTTCGCCGTATGGTCACCCAAATGATCCATCTGCAGAGGCAGCTAATTTAGCTGTTGAAGCGGGAGTAGTTGTAGTGGCTTCTGCTGGTAACTCTGGTGATGTTCCATATATCACAGGTTCTCCTGCGGTAGCTGATAAAGCGATTAGTGTTGCTGCTTCAGTTGATGATGGAATTGTAGTCGGTGCAATTGAAGTTAATTCACCTGAAAGTATTGCTGGTCAATATGAAGCAGTGGAAGGTGCGATTACGACTCCACTAAGTGAATCAGGAGATATTACGAATGATGCAGTTTATGTTGGGCAAGGTTGTTCTGCGGATGAATATTTAGACAATCCTGAAGGTAAAATTGCATTGATCGACCGAGGAACATGTTCATTTACGGAGAAACTACAGAAAGCTCTTGATAACGGAGCAGTTGCAGGCATTGTTGCGAATAATGCGGAAGGCGCCCCAATTGTCATGGGGGGTGACCCAGTCGATTTACCAGGCGTCATGGTTTCTAAAGCTACTGGAAATAGCATTAAAGATGCTTTAGCTAATGGTGAAACGGTAGAGGTAAGTTTATCAGATGAGATTAAAATTGCTAAACCTCAGCTAGCGGATACGATCACTGATTTCAGTTCAAAAGGACCTGGTCGTGGTGATATCGGATTCAAACCAGAAATTTCAGCTCCAGGCTATTCGATTAGCTCTGCTGCAGTTGGAAGTGGTAATGGTGCGACTCAAATGAGTGGTACTTCTATGGCAGCTCCTCACGTGGCAGGTGTTGCAGCTTTATTAAAACAGTTAAGACCTGATTGGAATGCTGAAGAAATTAAATCACTTATGATGAACACGACGACAACCATTGAAGATTTAGAAGGCAAGGTGTATCCATTATCCCGTCAAGGGGCTGGGCGTGTACAAGTGGATGTTGCCGCTGAAACAACAAGTGTCGCATATCCACAGGCTATTTCATTAGGTTATATGCCGATTGAAGATGAGACAACTAAACAAAAAAATGAAACGGTTACCATTACGAACAAAGGTGATGAATCAAAAACCTACAACATTTCCTGGGAAAACCGTTTTGGAGATCAATCAGGTGCAGTTGAAGTTGATTTACCTGAGCAATTAACTGTTGAAGCTGGTAAGAAAGAAAAGTTAAGAGTTGATTTCACTATTGATGCTAATCAAGTTGGCACTAACGGCTTACAAGAGTTAGATGGTTACATCGTATTAGAAGGTAATGGCGAAACTTTACGCGTACCATATCAAGCAGTTTTAGAGAAGATGAGCCGTGTTGATGCTAACTCTAATAACAAATCTATTAAGTTAACGAATAAAGGAAATTTAGATTCTCAGGTTGATTTCTTCTCATTTGGAGAAGAAGATGTAGCTGAAACAGGAACTCACTATGATGTGAGAGCTGTTGGAGCGCGTTCAGAAGAAGGTGTTACAGAATTTGTTGTAACAAGTGAAGATAGTTGGGAATCACCTAATATGATTGAATATGATATCTACATCGATTCTGATATGGATGGAGTAGAAGATAGTATTTTATTTAACATTGATTTAGGAGTATTATCTGGAGGAGACGCGACTGGTGATCAGGTTTCGGTACTATACGACCTCGCTAGTGGCGCTATGACACCATTGTATTATATTGATTTAGGTGGCTCTTACAATGATAATTATATGGGATTACCTGTTGACAATTCTTATGCAGGAATTGAAGGTGAGTTCCAGTATAAAGTAGTAGGATTTGATGGTTTAACGGAAAGTTATGATGAAAACGATGGAGGCTGGATCAAGCACAATACAAATGAACAACAAGTTGAGCTAGAATATACTACAGAAGTTCTTGCTAATAGTAAAAAAGATATTCCAGTTGATGCAAAGGAAAAAAGTAGCTTACTCATGATTCAAAACGCAGAGCTCCCTTACTCCAATATTAAAGTGAATAAGTAAAGTTTCTAAAAGCCAATCGAGACGAATAGTCTCGGTTGGCTTTTTTACTCAAGTTTATGTTGAAATAGTTTGAATAGAACAGGGGAAACCTCTAAATAGAAAGGTGATGAATAATGACATATAAAACAACTCATTATTTGGGTACATTTAATTGGTCTGATAAACTGTGATTACCTTAAATTTAAAGGAGTTCAACTATGAAACCGTATATCATTGTCGGTGCAGGAATTCTTGGATGTTCTACAGCGTATCATTTAGCTAAAAAAGGGGCGCCTGTTCTATTAATCGATCAACATGACCAAGGTGAGGCTACGCGATCTGCGGCTGGAATTATTAGTCCTTGGTTATCACAAAAAAATAATCCAAAATTATATGAAATGATTAATAAAGGAGCTCATTATTATCCCGCTATTATTAACGAACTTGCGAATGATGGCATTACCAATACTAGCTATAAAAAGGTAGGCTCCCTCCATTTACATAAAAGTGATCATAAATTAGATAAAATGATAGATGATTTAGAAGATAGAAAAACAAACGCTACAGGAATAGAAGACATTTCTAAATTGACTGGCGAAGAGGTTAAGTCAAATTTTCCAATGTTATCTAATCGGATGGGAGCCATTCATGTAAGTGGTGGAGCCAGAGTAAACGGAGATTGGATGAAAAAAGCCCTCAAAGAAGGTGCTAAGCAACATGGTGCAGAAGTCATTCATGGTGAGGCAGAACTGGTTAATGAAACAACTATACGTATTGGCAGACAGACCTTTGATGCAGAAACATTGATTGTCACAAATGGGGCATGGGCTGATCGTTTCCTTAAACATATTGGCGTTAAATTAGATGTGACTTCACAGAAAACCCAAATTTTACAACTGGAAATGATACATGATGATCCATCTAAATGGCCAGCCATTATGCTTCCGAATAATAAATATATTGTGGGTTTTGAAAACAATAAGGTTTTTATTGGATCAGCGCATGAAGAAAATCATGATTTTGATTCAACAAGTTCGGCTGTTGGCGTATATGAAATATTAAAGACGGCCTTCAAGTTTGCACCAGGATTAGAAGATGCGAAGTTTATTGAATCGCGAATCGGATTTCGGCCGATGCTTCCTAATAAAACGCCTTATATTGGCTATCTTCCCGGTTACTCTAAAATCATGATTGCAAATGGCCTTGGGGCATCAGGTATCACGAGTGGACCGTTTCTTGGGAGTGAAGTGGCTAAAATTGTAACTAGATGAAACTCATGCTTAGGCAGTTTTATTTATTGATCTCATAGCATCTTTAACTGTTTGGTGGATATTTTTATCTCCTAAATCAATTCCTAATGACACTGCAGTCATGGCAAGTTGTTTATTAATTCCGGTAAAAATAATTTGTGTCCCAATTAATTCCATTGAATTAACAACATCAAATAAATACTTAGCGACTAATTGATCGACAGTGCCTAATCCCGTTAGATCTAGAATTAAATGATCAATTCGATCTTCTGAGACGCTATTTAAAGTTTTACTCATTAATACAGATGCTCTGTTAGCATCAATTTCGCCTATCAACGGACAGACGCCAATATTGTCTTCAACTTTTATAATTGGAACGGAAAGTTCATTAAGTTTTAGATTCAACGTCTGGTTACGATCATTGCCAATCATATCAACGTAACCATTTGTGTAACCTGCATTATAATGAAGTATGGTTAATTCTATTTCTTTTGTTAAACGAAGACGCTCGTCCATAGTTAGCATATAGTCATTATCTAAGTCATGAACATAGTTCCAGATCCCCTCACTAAGATAAGGGAAGAGTTCTACTAATTCTAGAAAGCTGGATGAATCATTTATTCCTTTTTCATAACCGGCCTCTTTAACACCTTGATAGGTTAGAAAATCATCACCATACAGAACTCTTTCTTCAATAATTTGAAGTAGATGCTTTAATTCTCTTTTTATATCCTCGTTACTTAAGGAAGTCGTTAATGTATTTAAGATTTCAGGGTTGTGGTCATGTAAAAGGCTCCCTGCCTGATTTAAATGCTCATTTCTTTCCATAAAAGACTCCTTTCTAGAGATATGAAATGAATATATCTCCCTAATTTAATTTTATAGGATTAAAAATATTATAAAAGAGGTATATTTTAATGTACTGGGAGGAGGAGCTAAAATGGATCAAGATTTAGAAAATATTAAAGTAACGTTAGATGTCGTATGCGGTAAATGGAAAGCAGTTATTTTACTAAAATTATATGAAGGAAATTTGAGGTTTGGGGAGATTAAAAGGAGTATACCGTTAATCAAGCATCAAACATTAATCAAACAGCTTAAAGAATTAGAACAAGATGGATTATTAACTAAAACAACTTACCCCGATGTACCTCCAAAAGTCGAATATTCTTTAACAGAATACGGCAGACACTTAAAACCGTTATTAGACATGATGGTTGAATGGGGAGAAGTGCATAGTGATCAGAAGACGACATCATAATTTCCAAGAGTGAAACATACTTAATTTTATTGTATAGTAGTAGGGTGAAAAATAGTTAAAATCAAAGGAGAATTATGCAAATGTAAGATAAAATCCCATATCAAAAAACAGTTTACATTTTAAATAGAAGGGATTTTTTGAATGTCAATTACAGAAGAAATGCAAAAACGCCGTACTTTTGCAATCATTTCTCACCCTGATGCTGGAAAGACCACGTTAACAGAGACGTTATTAGTATTTGGAAATTTAATTCGCTCAGCTGGTACAGTAAAAGGTAAAAAATCAGGAAAATTCGCTACATCAGACTGGATGGAAATTGAAAAGCAACGTGGAATTTCAGTTACTTCCAGTGTTATGAACTTCCCATATAAAGATTTGCAAATCAATATTCTCGATACACCTGGACACGAAGACTTTAGTGAAGATACGTATCGAACATTAACAGCAGTCGATAGTGTTGTCATGATTATAGATGCGACTAAAGGGATTGAAGCTCAGACAAAAAAATTATTTAAAGTTTGTCGCATGAGAGGCATTCCTATTTTTACCTTTATCAATAAATTGGATCGTGAAGGGCGAGAGCCTTTTGAATTACTAGAAGAAATCGAAGAAGTATTGGATATTGAAACGTATCCGATGAACTGGCCTGTTGGAATGGGTAAACGGTTTCTTGGTATTTTTGACAGGCAAGGTAAACAGTTTGTCCAATTTCATGGTAATGAACAAGAACAGTTTATTCCATATGAAGAATTAGAAAGAGCTGAGTATGATGAGTTCAAAAAGACTGATGAATATCAAACGGCAGAAGAAGAACTTGAGTTATTAGATGAAGCAGGCGATCAGTTTTCAATGGAGGACGTGTTAAAAGGTGAACAAACTCCTGTATTTTTCGGAAGTGCACTTGCACCTTTTGGGGTCAAAACATTCTTCGATACGTTTATATCAATGGCGCCACCACCAGCACCTAGGAAGACTGAAGAAGGAGTCGTTCAACCAGACAATCCAGATTTTTCGGGCTTTATTTTTAAAATCCAAGCAAACATGAACCCCCAACACCGAGACCGTGTCGCTTTTTTAAGAGTATGTTCTGGTAAGTTTGAAAAAGGCTTAAGTGTTAAGCTAGCGAGAACCGGGAAGACCATTAATCTATCGCAATCTCAGCAATTTGTAGCATCATCAAGAGATAATGTTGAAGAGGCTTATGCGGGAGATATAATCGGTATATATGATCCAAACGTATATCGAATTGGTGACACATTACTAGAAGGTAAGGAATTGTTTGAGTATAACGAACTTCCTCAGTTCCCTCCTGAAATTTATAAAAGAGTTACAGCTAAAAATGTGATGAAGTCGAAACAGTTTAAAAAAGGAATAGAGCAGCTCGTTCAAGAAGGGGCCATCCAGCTATTTATGAAAAACAAAGGTGAATCTTATATTATTGGAGCTGTTGGCGAACTTCAGTTTGACGTATTTAAATACCGGATGAAAAATGAGTATAACTCTGAGGTATTACTTGAATCAATAGGTGAGAGAGTACCAAGATGGCTTCCTGAGGATCAAGTTAACAAAAGCTTATTTGATGAACGTAATATGCTCGTTGAAGATCGTGAAGGAAACCATGTAGTCTTATTCAAGAATGAGTTTGCGTTAAAATGGTTTAAAGACCAACATCCAGAAATAGAACTAATTGATTTGTATGAAGTCAATAAATATGACCAAACTTAATATAGTAAGTTTTTGGACTGGGTCAAATTATGATCCAGTCTCTTTTATTAAACGTAAGCATTTTGGAATCCGAAAGGTTAACAATAGTGAGAATTATTTTCCTAGTTAGAGTTTTGGAAAGGGTGTTTTATTTAGTGTGATTTCCCTTTATAATATTTCTCGTTACTAAAACACATGAAATCTAAGTTTTCAGAAGATTTAAATTGGAAGGAGAATTATCAACATGGAAAAACAACGTAGAGGTTTGTTTCAACGTTTTCTTGATGGCATAGAACGCGTTGGTAACAAGCTACCACACCCTATTACGCTATTTGCCATATTAGCATTATTAGTAATTGTTGTATCAGCAGTTGTTTCTATGTTTGGCGTAAGCGTTGAACATCCAGGGGAAGATAAAACAGTAGAAGTTAAAAGTCTTCTAAGCTCTGAAGGAATTCGATATATATTTGAAAGCATGGTGGACAACTTTATTGGATTCGCTCCATTAGGTGTTGTACTAGCGACCATGTTAGGTATTGGAATTGCGGAACGCACTGGTCTGATTAGTGCTGCTTTACGCGGATTTGTTCTATCCATACCAAAAGTTTTAATCACAGCAGGTCTTGTATTCGCAGGGATCATGTCAAGTGTAGCTTCTGATGCAGGTTATGTCGTATTGCCTCCATTAGGTGCGGTTATCTTTGCAGGATTAGGAAGACATCCACTTGCAGGTCTTGCAGCTGCATTCGCTGGTGTATCTGCTGGTTTCAGTGCCAACTTGTTCCTATCAGCGACAGATGCGATGTTAGGTGAATTAACAATTGATGCTGCAGCGATGATTAGTCCTGAGTATGCAGAAACAATTAACATTGCAATGAACTGGTACTTCATCATTGCATCAGTATTTCTATTAACTCTTGTTGGTGCGTGGGTTACAGAAAAAATCGTTGAACCACGTCTTGGCGAGTATAAAGGTGATTACCGTGAAGATTTAAACGGGTTAAAGCCAATTGAAAAGAAAGGTTTAACTTGGGCAATTATTTCATTTGTCGTATCAGCTGTTCTCTTATCACTATTAATCGTACCTGGTGATGCACCGTTACGTGGTGAGAATGGAGCGGTTATTCAATCACCATTCATGCAATCTCTTGTTCCAGTTATTACAATCTTATTCTTTGTTCCGGGTCTCGTTTATGGAATTGTGACGAAGAATATTAAAAGTGATAAGGACGTTGCCAGTCAATTAACAGACACAATGGCATCAATGGGGATGTTTATTGTACTAGCCTTCACAGCTGGTCAGTTCGTTGCTTACTTTGCAGAATCGAACATGGGTATTGTTCTTGGTGTGCTAGGTGCGAACTTCCTTGAGTTCTTAAACTTAAATGACATGCCATTCTTATTGCTAGTTCTATTTATGTTAGTAGTTGGGTTTATTAACTTGTTTATCGGAAGTGCATCGGCCAAATGGGCAATGTTAGCTCCAATTTTCGTACCGATGATGATGCAATTAGGTTTATCACCAGAGTTAACTCAAATGGCTTACCGTATTGCTGACTCATCTACAAATATTATTACACCACTTATGACATACTTTGCGATTATCATTGCATTCGCACAGAAGTATGACAAGAAGATGGGTATTGGTACGATGATCTCAGTTATGTTCCCATACTCAATGGCATTCTTAGTGTTCTGGACATTATTACTATTCGTATGGATGATGTTAGGTGTCGACTTAGGTCCAGGATCATCATTCTTTTATAATAATTAATTAGTAAAATCTCAGCCTGAATGGTACTGCACCCCAAAAGTTAGAGTGAAAAATTTAACTTTTGGGGTGTTTTGTATGGCGAAATATAGTAACGATTTTAAGTTAAAAATTGTGAAAGAATATTTA
>NZ_JBHUMZ010000050.1:0-81842 GCF_042685285.1 Piscibacillus salipiscarius
AACGAATTAAATTAAAATTGGCTGGTTCAAGTCCAGTTCAATACCGAACTCAAACCAGCCAATCAGCTGTATAATTAAAACTCTAACTTTTGGGGGTCACCACCGAATGGGCTGAGATTTTTTTGTTTGAACAGACGAGAATGTCGTTTAGTACAGCTTAATTGATTGATTTTAGCCAATAAAAAACCTTGATCCACTCTACTCGTGGACCAAGGTTTTGTTTTATTACTCAGCGTCTTCTTCAGATTCTTCTTTTGGATATTCCCCATCTAAATAACCGAAGTTAAATTCATCAACTAACCATTTTCCGTCTTCTTTTAGAAGCTCGTAAGTGTAGTCACCACGGTTTTCCTTAGCGTCTCCAGCAATTCTAAAGTTATAGAACTTTTGAGTGTCACCCATTGAGTAAATGTTAAACTCTTCAGCTTCAAGCGTAACGGTGTAATCACGCTCTAACCAAGTCAGCTTACCATCTTTTTCTTCAACAGTTTTTTCAGCAATGCTGTTAGCGAAAGCTTCTGTTGTTGGTGCGTTTTCTAAGAAGTAGTTAGTCACTTCTTCTACTGAAGTGAATTCTTTAACTTGTGAACCATCAACATAGTCCGCTTGGAACTGTTCCATCGCTTCGTTATAAGAATTCATAGCTTCTTCAACTAGTTCATCATCACTAGCCTCAGCTGTTTCTTCAGAGTCCTTTTCTGTGTTTTCAGTTTCTTCGTTATTTTGATTAGAACCACTTGTAGATTCTTCAGATTCTGAGTTGTTACTTCCACATGCTGCAAGAATTAACATTAATGATGCTAATAAAATGACTAAATAACGCATGAAACTCCCTCCCTTTTATGTGCTTGAAATTTTTGACTCCGAGAAAAATTATATCGTGTGCCGAAATAAAAATCAATACAAAATACTCTGAAATTCAAAATAATTTTACATTTTTCGACAAAAATATCAAACTAATGCTGCATACAATATCTCGTGATTGTAGAATTAAAAAAGGTTCCCTGAATGTCAGGGAACCTTTAACTTATCTAAACAAATCTAATAACTTATCCCAAAAACTTTTATTTTCTTTCGTTTCAGGTTCTTTAGTTTCTTCTTCATTTGGTTTAATGTTTTCCGTTTTAATTACAAATTGCACGGTTTCAACCTTTTCGTTTTTAGGTGAAACAAAAGAGGTTGGTTCAAAATCAGATTTGTCAAATTCATTAATCATTTGATCAATCTCGTTTTGCATTTCGTCAGGTAAATCTGATGTTGACTGTGCGAGTTCTGCTGTACCATTATGAAGTTCTTGCGCACCATCTTCTAAGTCATGAGCACCATTTGCCAACTGCGTCATCCCTCCGTGTAAGTCACCATATGAGTGAGCAAGCTGAGAGACACCATCTGTATACTTCACTAATCCTGAATGGAAAGCTTCGTAGTTAGAAGATAGTTGACTTAGGCCATTTTGAAGCTGTTGAATAGATTTAGCCACATCCATTTGCTCAAGGCCCTTTCCTAATTCATCTGCCATTGCCCTCAGATTCGTCCTCATTTCACTAAGTGAGCCTGTTACTGAATCTAAAGTTGATGGAACCGCAGCGAATGCTTGTTGTACTTCTTTATATGTTCCTTTAGCTTTTCGTGCAGACTTATAAGTTTCTACTAACTGATCAATTACTTTTTGGTCAGCACCACTTTGATATAGTTTCTTTATTTGCTCTTGAGTGATCTGATGCTCCGGAATTTCATTTATGGCACCATCCAACGCTTGGTAAGCCTGTTGATAGTTTGTGTTCAGTTCGTTTAATCCGTTTTCTGTTTGTTTAAGTCCATCTGCCATTTTGTAGAGTCCTTGCTGTAATTCTTTTAAATTGCCAACGTTCATATTTCCTGATTCACTGCTTAATGATCCATTAATCTCATTAAGAGCGCCTTGAATCTGTTTGGATCCATTTATAATCTCTGAAGAACGCACTGATAGTTGATTGATTCCATTTTGATAATCTTTATAACCGCTTTGCAGATCTTGTATCCCGTTAGCTAACTCAGAAATTCCGTTTTTCAAATCGCCAACGCCATTATTGACTTCTGAAGTTGCATCAGACAGCGACTTCATGTCACTGGTCATCTCACCTGTATCTGGTGAATCGATTGACATGGAAGATGGCATGGCGTTGATTTGGATTCCGTCCATTTCAAACTGCTTGGCATCTGCTTCAACCGTAAAGTTTCCATCCTTCTCTGGCATAACGGTAAAGGTAACTTGTTTATTTTTACCAGAAGTAGCAACAGTTCCATCTGGTGCTTCGATATTACTGAAATGATCGGTGCTAAGCGGAACTGTTATTTGTAATAAATAGTTGTTGTAGTATTCATGACCAGTCTTTCTGTTTGCTTCAGTTTTTATATGGATGGTCACATGCCCATCCTGACCTACTAATTCTCTGGCTGCAATGCCTTTACCATCTAGTTGATAATTAACATCAATGTTCCATGGCAGCTGTTTATTTTTTATTGTTCCTTCATAGTAAAACTGATCTTCATCTGCAATTAACTCAACTTTGTTTCCATCCTTCTTTAATTCATATAAGTTGGTTAAATTCTGAACAGATGTATATGGGCCGTAATCGATTATTTTACCTGTTTTTTCTATATTAAAATTGTTGACGATATACATACTTTCTTGGTTACCAGACGAATCTAACGTCGCATAGACGACTTCGTGTTTCTCTGAATATGACCCATCACCTTGAGGTTTTTCGTCAGGTGACTGATTCTGAGTCGTTGCAGATACTAGAAAAGTTGGTACAACAAGAACAATTGCTGTCATGACAGCTATCATTCGTTTCAATCTTGATCACCCTTTCTGTTTATAGAAGTTTGCTCTAAAAGTCGTTTTCTCAATCAATTTATCAAACACCAATAACATGGCAGGTAGGAAGAAGACGACTAATAAGAAAGCTAATAAAGCCCCTCTACCTAACAATAGTCCAATTGACGATACAATTGGGTTTGAAGATGTTAGACCGAGTATAAATCCAACACTTGATAATATCGAAGCGGATATAAAAATCGCAAACGTTTTATCATCGATTGTTTTCTTAATAGCTTTAAGGGCAGGCATCTTCTGCCGAACCTTCATATAATACTCGGTAAATAAAATACCATAGTCGACTGTTGCAGCTAATTGCACTGTACTAATAATTAAGTATCCGACATAAACAAGCGGCGAATCCGTAAAGTATGGAACGGATAAATTAATCCAAACAGCTGACTGTATCGTTAGTAGTAAAATAACCGGAACCGATAACGATTTAAAAGTAATCAGTAAGACGAGTGCAATTGTCGCAACAGTTAATAGGTTGACTAATTTATTATCTGCTTCCACAACTTGTTTCATATCATAGAGCGTAACGCTATTTCCTAATAGATGAACTTCATCATAATAGCCATTAGCTGTATCCCGAACCTGCTTAACTAAGTTAAAGGCTACGTCTCCTTCAGGGTCAGTATTGGTGAAAATGGTGATTCGGCTGTAATCGTCTGAGTAGAATTGTTCTGTCACAGATTCATCTAAATAGTCAGAAGGGATTGCTGAACTCACCGTATTGACGTATGCGAAAATACTTGATACGTATTGTAAATCTTCAAGTTCGTGAACTAATTCTTCTTCTTTAGCCACATCACCTTTAGGTACTAAAATTACCATAGGTGTGTTCTTGCCAAACTCCTCTTCAATTGCACGCTGGTCTTGCCCTGCCCGGGTAGAATCTGGCTGGTCGCCAAAACCGTATAAAAATTGCGTCTGACTTTGAGCTAAAAAGGCTGGAACGATCATTAAAGCAATTAATAATAATACAGGAATTCTAAACTTAATCACTCGCTTACCAACATTTTTAAAGTCAGGAACGATTTGTTTGTGCTGAGTTTTATCAATCCATTTATAAAATTGTAACGTTAATGCAGGTAAGAAAATCATGACACTTAGGAAGCTTAATAAAATACCTTTAACTAAGTTAATTCCTAGATCTGCACCTATACCGAAATCCATAAAGGCTAATGCCATAAAACCAAAGAATGTCGTACTAACACTTGCGATAATCGCAGGGAACGATTGTTTCATTGCTAGACTCATGGCTTCTTTAGGATCGTCAACCTGCTTACGATAATCCTGGAAACTATGCAGTAAGAAAATCGCATAATCTAGAGAAACTGCAAGCTGTAAAATGGGCGCAACGGACTGGGTTATAAACGATACTTCACCAAGGAAGATATTTGTTCCCATGTTGATTAAAACAGAAACCCCAATCGCTGTTAGGAAAAAGATTGGTTCCATCCAGGACGTTGTCGATATAATTAAAATGATGATAATAATTGGTACAAGAAGTGCTGCTGCATTTAGTGTTTCAGATGAAGCCATTTTCTGTGATGTGGCCGTATCTAATGCATCCCCAGCAATTGCACCATTTTCTCCAATTAAATCATAAATTTGATTGGTAGCTTCAACTTCGTCTCCTTCAGATATGCTTACAGAAAACAAAGCATTTTGTTCTTGATAATAAGACTCTATTGTATCCTCATTAGCAAGTTCTAAAGGTGTTTTAAGATCTATGACGTCATCAAGCCATGTAACATGGGTCACGCCATCAATGTTTTCAAGCTCATTTTTATAAGAAAGAGCTTTTGTGATGGAAACGTCTCTAATCATGACTCTGGCATTTTCAATCGGTTCATCAAACTCTTCTTCCATTAAATCAGTTGCTTCCATAGAAGGTGTGTCTTCAGGAAGATAATCAACCATATTGTGGTTGACACCAACACCAAATTGGGCAACTGCACTAACTAGTGTAATGATGATAAAAGTCGCAACCACTAGTTTTTTATGCTTAATAATTTTGTCAGCTAGGTCCAATAAGTCTCATCCTCTCTTGCCAAAAACCTAATCACACTTTATCATTATATGGACACCGTGTTGGATAATCAACAAACAGTATGATAAGGTTTGTTAGTTAACCAACACCTTTAGTTAATATGTTGATTTATAACAAAAATGTCACAAAGGAGAGCGCGTTTATGTCTGAACGATTAGACAGACGAAAGAGGTACACACGGAAAGTATTAAAAGAGAGCCTCATTTCACTCTTAAAAGATAAACCCATCTCATCTGTAACGGTAAAAGAAATCTGCGAACTAGCTGATATAAATAGGTCAACTTTCTATACGCATTATAATGATCAATTCGATTTATTAGAAAAAATAGAAGAAGAAATCGCAGATGACCTCGTTCAGTACTTAAACAGTTATAGTTTGTCTATTGAAGAAGAATCTATCGAAATGACGCAAAAATTACTCGAATACATCACCAACAATCAATATATGTTTGAAATTTTATTAAATGAAAATGCCGACCCCATGTTTGAGAAAAGAATGATGAATATTGCCAAACGATTTATCATGTTTAATTGGATGAATGAACATAACGTAGAACAAAGCGATTCTCGCTATTTGAGTACTTTCGTTGTGAGTGGTGCTATTAATGTCATTAAAGATTGGCTCGATAATGATTTAGACAAGAGTCCAAAAGAAATGGCAAAGCTTATTAGTCAATTTACAAACGAAGGGCTCAGCTTTTTAAATAGGTAAAGGATAAAAAGTCTCTAGCGTCGAATTATCTTCAATAAAAGGAGGTCATTCAGATGACGCAAGAGAACCATCCAGTTCTAAAAGGTGCAGAGGAGCTATATGCGAAAGGGAACCACGTAGGTTGTTTAGTATCTCACGGTTTTACTGGTACCACCCAAAGCATGAGACCATTAGGTGAAGCATTAATTGAGGCAGGTTATACCGTTTGCATGCCAAGGCTAAAAGGGCATGGCACTCATTATGAAGATATGGAGAAAACGACTTATCAAGACTGGCAGAACTCCATTCAAGAAGGGTATGAATGGTTAAAAGAACGTTGTGATTCAATTTATATGGCGGGTTTATCCATGGGAGGCACGTTAACACTTGATATGGCGCAACAACATGCTGACTTAAAAGGGATTGTCCTAATTAATGCTGCAATTGATATCCCAGCTATGGCAGAGATAGAAGAAGATGTACGTTTCCTAGATGCGATCGGCTCTGACATTAAAAAGCCTGGAGTTGAAGAACTAGCCTATGAGAAAACACCGGTTAAATCAATTGGTGAGATCAATCAATTAATGAAACAAGTAAGAGAAAAACTAAAAGAGGTTGAGGTACCAACTCTTATATTAGTTTCAGAGGAAGACCACGTCGTGCCACCTAGAAATTCGCAAGACATTTATGAAAAGATTAAATCAGAAGACAAAAAGCTTGTTCAGTTAAGTAACAGCTATCACGTTGCGACATTAGATCATGATCAAGATTTAATTATTAAAGAAACATTAAACTTTATTAAGGATTATAGTTAAGGAGCCAAATGGTTGGCTCCTTTTGTTTTGAATTTAAAATTGGTCTGGAAATTGTTTGATCACAGCTTCAGAGATGGTGTCGGCCATCATGATGATATGGGTGACCCCTTCATCAATAGAATCAATCCTAGCATCCCAATCCTTGTTAATACTAGCTTCTAGATCATCAGCTACTAACTCCAAGTGAGTTTCAAGTAAGTCATCTAATTCATCTTGACTTAGATTAGGGTTAGCGCTACTTAGAAATGCAGCTATATCAACAGCGTTCCGATACCATTCTTTGTTTAAATCCTCAACTGAACTATCTTCATTGTTTATAGCAGCATTCACAAGCCGACCTGCAATTTCGATGTGTTCAGTTAATAAATTTGTTAATTGAGTACCAGCTTCATCACCGTAAAGAGGTTTAATCGCATCTCCAATTTCGACTTGGTTTCTGAGTAACCTGTTTAGAACTTCTTTTTGATCCTCTGCACCTGCAGTTGTTGCACTTGTAATATAATTGCTTGTCCATAATACATGATCAATCCATAATCTGCGGAAATCGTTTTGGAACTGGACCTGCTTTTGACTTATTTCTTCGTTCTGATTGTCCTCAGCCTGTATAGTTAATCCAGGCAACAAGCTTATCATGAGGATAAGAATGAGTAATTTCTTCAATATATTGACCTTCCTTTCAAATGAAATTTCCTCCATATTATGAGTTTATCGGTAAAATTCATTCAACAGTTTAAGTAAGGGTCAACTATGAGTAGAAGAGAAAAACAGAATTTAAGGGATCCATACAAACCCAAAATAAAAATTTCAACAATTTAATATTGTACAACCTTTTTGGTGTCTTAATTTTTCCTGTCCGCATAAACTGTACTAATCGTAATAGATTTCATTTGAAAAATGAAAAAGCATATATTATTTACAAAAACTGCCGTTTAAATTTTCTCTTTTTTTCATGAATTTTGAGAGGAGGCCATCATGGACATTTTAAAAAGAATTTCCGAACATCGCGCACATGAAGAGAGTTTGCGGTGGGAGGGGACTTTTGCAGACTATTTGAATATCGTTAACGAAACACCTGAGGTTGCAGGCACTGCCCATTCTCGTGTTTATAACATGATTAAGAGTTCAGGGGTGGGGAAAAGCGAAGAGGGTACGAATGAGTATAAGTTTTTCAGTAAAGAGTTGTATGGCTTAGATCGAGCAATCGAACAATTAGTTGAAGACTATTTTCATTCAGCTGCTAAACGGCTTGATGTGAGGAAAAGAATTTTGCTATTAATGGGGCCAGTGAGTGGTGGTAAATCAACTATTGTGACCATGCTAAAAGAAGGTTTGGAGCAGTATTCACGTACGGATGAGGGAGCAGTATATGGGATTAAAGGTTGCCCGATGCACGAGGAACCACTTCATTTAATACCAAATGAACTTCGTGGTGATTTTGAAGAAGAATATGGTGTGAAAATTGAAGGAAACCTGTGTCCATCTTGTCAGCTCATGTTAGAAAAAGAATACGACGGTAAAGTTGAGGAAGTCAAAATTGAGCGGATCTTTCTGTCTGAAGATAAACGCGTTGGAATTGGGACGTTTAGTCCGTCTGATCCCAAGTCACAAGATATTGCGGATTTAACAGGAAGTATTGACTTTGCGACGATTGCCGAATATGGCTCAGAATCAGACCCAAGAGCTTACAGGTTCGATGGAGAATTAAATAAAGCCAATCGTGGTTTAATGGAGTTTCAAGAAATGCTAAAGTGTGATGAGAAATTCTTGTGGAATTTGCTATCCCTTACTCAAGAAGGTAATTTTAAAGCAGGACGCTTTGCGCTCATTTCAGCGGATGAATTAATCGTTGCGCACACCAATGAATCAGAATATCGGTCATTTATTAGTAATAAAAAGAATGAAGCACTTCAATCTAGAATGATTGTCATGCCTGTTCCATACAATTTATCCGTATCAAAAGAAGAAAAAATCTATCAAAAACTTATAAAACAAAGTGACTTAGGAAACTTGCACATTGCCCCGCATGCGTTAAGGAGCGCAGCTATTTTCTCCATACTCACCAGATTAAAAGAATCCAAAAAACAAGGAATTGATTTGCTTAAAAAGTTGAAGCTCTATGATGGTAAAACAGTTGAAGGCTTTAAGCTTGCAGATGTTGAAGAGCTCCACAACGAATTTTCTGATGAAGGAATGTCAGGAATCGACCCAAGATATGTGATTAACCGCATATCCAGTGCTCTTATCAATACAGATCATAATTATATAAACGCATTAGATGTGTTACGTTCGATTAAAGATGGTTTAGACTCACACCCATCTATCACGAACGAAACAAAAGAGAAATACCTTAATTTTATATCAGTAGCACGTAAGGAATATGATGATTTAGCTAAGAAAGAAGTCCAAAAAGCATTCGTGTATTCTTATGACGAATCGGCTAAGACGTTATTAGATAATTATCTCGATAACGTGGAGGCCTATTGTAATAAGCAGAAGATGAAAGATCCACTAACTGGAGATGAGATTGAGCCAGATGAGAAACTCATGAGATCGATTGAAGAACAAATCGGCGTTTCCGAAAATGCGAAGAAAGCGTTTCGCGAAGAGATCCTCATTCGAATTTCAGCTTACGCACGAAAAGGAAAGAGATTTGACTATAATTCTCACGAACGTTTACGCGAAGCAATCCAAAAGAAATTATTTGCCGACTTAAAAGATGTCGTTAAGATTACGACTTCGACTAAAACTCCTGATGAAAATCAGCTTAAGAAAATAAATGAAGTTATAAACCGATTAGTAGAAGAGCATGGTTATACAGCTGCTTCAGCTAATGACTTACTGAGATATGTTGGTAGTTTATTAAATCGATAGGTCAAATAAACAGGAGGGATTTCTGTTGAAACAAAAGCCGAATTTCGTTTTATCTCAAGATGATTGGTCCCTCCATCGCAAAGGGTATGAAGATCAGACTAGACATCAGGAAAAGGTTAAAGAAGCCATTAAAGATAACTTGCCAGATTTAGTGACAGAAGAAAGCGTGATTATGTCCAATGGGCGTGACATTATTAAGATTCCAATTCGTTCATTGGATGAATATAAATTTAAATTTAATCATGAAACAAAACAACACACAGGGCAAGGGGATGGTGACAGTGAAGTAGGAGATGTAGTTGCCCGCGATGGCACACCCGAAAAAGGGCAAGGAAAGGGGAAAGGTGCAGGCGATCAGCCTGGTGAAGATTATTATGAAGCGGCAGTTGAGTTCGAACAGCTAGAGAAGATCCTTTTTTCAGAATTAGAACTCCCCGATTTAAAACAAAAAGAGCGAGACCAAATTAAAGTGAACGATATTCGTTTTAATGATATCCGAAAAAAGGGTTTAATGGGGAATGTTGATAAGAAGAGGACATTACTAGAAGCTATTAAACGGAATGCGTTAGAAAACAAAGATGATTTACTCAATATTACAATAGATGACTTACGGTTTAAAACGTGGGAAGAGGAAATACAGCCCCATTCTAACGCAGTCGTCATTGCAATGCTCGATACATCGGCTTCTATGGGGTATTTTGAAAAATATATCGCAAGAAGTT
This sequence comes from Piscibacillus salipiscarius, assembly GCF_042685285.1. Classification (NCBI taxonomy): domain Bacteria; kingdom Bacillati; phylum Bacillota; class Bacilli; order Caryophanales; family Bacillaceae; genus Piscibacillus; species Piscibacillus salipiscarius. The sequence continues at coordinate 10,019 of NZ_JBHUMZ010000050.1, forward strand.
TCTTCTTCTGGATGGTTCGTTTTCTAAGAACGAAATATGAAAATGTTGAAATTGCTTTCGTGGCGCACCATACAAGAGCGAAAGAAGTCAATGAAGAAGAATTCTTCTCAAAAGGTGAAAGTGGAGGAACCATTTGTTCATCGGCTTATTTAAAAGCCTTAGAGTTAATTGAAGAGCGTTATTCACCAGAACGATACAATATATATCCTTTTCATATATCAGATGGAGATAATACGTCTTCTGATAATCAAAAAAGTCTAAAATTAGTTAAACAACTCATGCAAGTCTCTAACATGTTTGGTTATTGTGAAGTCAACCAGTATCGTAATAGCTCATCATCGTTAATGTCTGTCTTTAGATCGATCAATGACCCAAGATTCCGTCACGCAGTTATTCGGGAAAAAGGCGAAGTGTACGATGCGTTAAAAGTTTTCTTTTCAAGTAAAAACGAAGCAGTTAGCTAGGAGGGAGAGTGGGTGACCTTAAAAGAACATCAAGAACTACAGAGAGCGATCAATGAGATCACGGAAATTGCGGAGGGTTTTGGTCTCGACTTTTTCCCTATGAGATATGAAATTTGTCCATCTGATATTATTTACACAATCGGGGCTTACGGAATGCCGACCCGTTTTTCTCATTGGAGTTTCGGAAAAGCATTCCACCGAATGAAATTAGAATATGACCTTGGGCTAAGCATGATTTATGAACTCGTGATTAACTCAAATCCCTGTTACGCATTCTTGCTTGAAAGTAACAGTTTAATTCAAAATAAGTTAATTGTCGCACACGTACTCGGCCACTGTGATTTCTTTAAAAATAATGTTCGTTTCTCGAAAACGTCACGTGATATGGTTGAAAGCATGTCCGCTAGTGCAGAACGAATTAGGTTTTATGAGATGAAATATGGAAAGCAAGAAGTTGAAGATCTATTAGATGCCGCCATTGCGATACAAGAACATATTGACCCTTCTTTATTAAGAAGTCAGTTTAATGAACAAATGAGTGAAGAGCCATCGTCAATGACTAAAAAACAAGGTCCTTATGATGATTTGTGGGCATTAGATGAAACCCCAGATGAGAATGAGTCATTAACAAAAGAAAGGAAACGTAAACCTTTTCCGCCAAAGCCTGAAAAAGACGTTCTATTATTCATTCAAGAATACAGCACAGAATTAGAAGAATGGCAACGTGATGTATTAACGATTCTGCGCGATGAGATGCTTTATTTCTGGCCACAGCTTGAGACAAAAATCATGAACGAAGGCTGGGCTAGCTACTGGCACGTTAGGATTTTAAGAGAAATGGATTTAACAGAAGATGAAACAATTGAATTCGCTAAACTTAACGCATCAGTTGTTCAGCCATCCAAAACGAGCATCAACCCTTATTATCTCGGGTATAAAATGTTTGAAGACATAGAAAGGCGTTGGGACCATCCAACAGAAGAAGAACAAGAACGTTACGGAAGGGTTCCAAACCAAGGTAGGGATAAACTATTTGAAGTGAGGGAAATTGAAGGTGACATTTCCTTCCTTAGGAACTATCTCACGAAGGACCTCGTCGAAGAATTAGACCTGTATTTATTTCAAAAACAAGGTCATAACTATACGATTGTTGATAAAGACTGGGAAAATGTCCGCGATCAGCTGATACAATCGAGAGTAAATGGTGGATTTCCTTTTATCCTAGTAGAGGATGGCGATTATCTTCGCCAAGGAGAACTGCTATTAAAACATTATTATGAAGGATCAGAGTTAGATGTTAAATATATAGAAAGAACGTTACCTTATGTTTATCACTTATGGGGTAGACCCGTTCACCTTCAAACAGTTGTCGAAGATGAAGAGGCACTATTTAGTTACAGTGGAAAAAGAGTTCATAGGAAAATATTAACTTAGTGCTAAAAGAACCCAAATTCTAGTGTGAACTAGTTTTCGGGTTCTTTTTTGTTTATTCTTTCATGATTCAAACACTTTCATTAAGCGATCAACAAATGGATTAGTTTCATGTACATCAGAAAAACCATACAACACTAAAACGCAGAATAATAAGCTCCATCCGGTAATACTGACAGACATCCAAAAAGCTACTTTCTTTTTACTCCCTCCAAGTAATATACCTGAAAATGCGGTGACGTGACTTCCAACAAAAAATGGTCCAATCAATGTTAACCCTGGCAAACCGTATTTGTCCCATAAGTTTTTAGCTCTAGTTTCACGCTTGCTTTGTTTTTCTTTCTTTTTCGCGCGGCGCCACTCTTTAACTTTATTAATAAAAATAATTAATAAATAAACAGTTATTAAATTTCCAATGACTGCAAGGATGAATACAGGCCAAAATGACAAACCAGCTAATACAGCTACTGGTGCAATGATGGGTCCTTCTAAAAATGGAACTGCGGCAAGTATAAATACCATACTATAAACAAAAAGTAATTTTGAAAAATTCATTTGATCTCTCCCTTATTGAGTATAAAATTTTAATTCATCACCCATTTATCTTTTAAAAACATCATTCTACCGACCCCAAAGATAATTAAAATTGCGATAATGTTACTACCTAAAGTAATTACAATATGTTCCCAATCAATAGTTCCTAGCAACAATTCTTTTAAACTACTAAAAATATTAAACATTGGTATGGCGAAGTGATGAAATTCAAGTTCATTTACACCAACACTTGTAAGAACCATAACCGGAAATATAGCCAACATCATGATAGGAGTACTGTAGCTCTGAGATTCTTTAATCGTTTTAGCCATGATACTTGTAACCATTAATATCGATGCAACAAACATAGCGTAAATTATAGTAATAGCAGTAATAATTACTACAATTAAACCAATGTTTGCTGTATTGGAAAGTGCATCTTTTAAATGTTCGGTCATAAACTGAATTTCTAATGCGACCACTATTAATGTCACAACACCTGAAATACTTCCGATTGCAGAAATAGTTAACCATTTAGACATAATAATGGTGAATCTGTTAACAGGAGTCATAAGTAATGCTTCCATTGTTTTCTTTTCTTTTTCACCTGCAAACAAATCAGCTGCAGATGGACCTGCACCAATTCCAATAGCTAGCACAAGTATTAATGGAATGAGTGTTCCTAATAAAGCCATCCCAGCATTCGTTTCACTGATTTCTGTTTGTTCTATTTGAAAAGGATTAATCATCTCACGTTCTAAGTTTGCATTTAATAAACGTTCATTAACAATTGATTGCTTATATTGTTGTAAAGCCGACATGACTATTGTGCTCACGGAGGAGTCTTGGCTAAATTCATCTCTTAACATAACGGTAATTGATGGTTGTTTATGTGAATTAATTTTCTCAACAAACTGACTCTCTGACATTACTCCTGCCTGAACTTCACCATCTTTTAACAACGATTCAGGATTAGAAGACTCAATAACATTAAAATTGTTTGAAGAAAACAATTCTTTGAGTTGACTATCCATATTTACATTTACCGCTAGATTTATTGTTTCAGAATCGGAACTATCTGAGATTAGACTTTCATAATAGAATACAAGAGCACTCATCATAATCAATGGTAATACTACAGTTAATAGTAGAGTTCTTCTGTCGCGAAATGAGTCTTTAAGCTCTTTAATAAACATTGTAAAAAACATATTAACTCCCCCTTACTAAATTACTCATGAATATATAGTTAAGATCTTCGCTTTTTTCTTCTTCATATAATGTTTCAATGCTTCCGTGATAGATTAATTCACCTTTGTGTATCATAGCTACAGAATCGCATAGCATTTGTACTTCTTCCATTATGTGACTTGAGAAAATTATAGTTTTCCCTTGTTGTTTCAGTTGATGAACCAACTGTCGAAACACATTAGCTGCAGTTATATCTAAGCCAGTTGTCGGTTCGTCAAATAAAATAATGTCAGGTTGGTGAATTATAGTTCTAGCAATAGCTAACTTTTGCCTCATTCCTTTAGAGAACCCTTCAACTTTACGATCCAAGTAATCTCTCATTCCGAACATTCTACTTAATTCATCAATTCGAACTTTAGTTTCATGCTGACTAAGATTATAGAGTGCCCCAAAATATTCTAAGTTTTCTCGTGCTGTTAAGCGATTGTATAACCCTGTTTCGCCACCAAATAAGACACCGATTTTTTTCTTTATTTCATTAGGATTTTTAAGGGTGTCATAATTAGCTACTCTAATAACCCCTTCTGTTGGCTGAACAAGAGTTGCAATGGCTCTTAATAAAGTGGTTTTACCTGCGCCATTTTCTCCAAGTAAACCTACGACTTCTCCGCTTTCAACACTAAAAGAAACATGCTTTAGTGCGGTTATATATGTTTTTTTGTCTTGAAATTTCTTAGTAAGATCTGTCACTTCAATCATATTTATGTCCTCCCTTAAACTTGTTAATTTAATCATATATATAATGACTAATGATTTCTTTACTTATGTCGTGAATGTTCCATTTTATGTCGCGAAAAAGTCAAAAGATTATTAGATGTATGTTAATATTTAGTTAAAATGAATTGATATTTATGGGGGATGGCTGTGAAAGTAGGATTAGTAGACGATCGAGAAATTGACTTAGATAAGATGCATGCTATTGTGTCTTCCATAGAAGAAGTTAATATTACTTTTAGAACAACATCAGCTGAAGAAGCTTATAATCAAATAAAATCAGAAGCGCTTGATTTATTGATCGCAGACATTGAGATGCCTAATATGTCAGGTTTTGAACTGGCTGATATTATTCATTCTCACGCTCTTGATATTGCGGTTATTTTTGTTACTGCATCAAGTGGTTATGCGGTTAATGCTTTTGAACTGAATGTACATGATTATATTATGAAGCCCTATCCAAAAGAAAGGCTTGTCCAGTCTGTTCAAAAATTAATTAAAAAACATCAATCTACTGAAATGAAAGGTAGACTATTCATAAAGCATAAGAATGATATACATATTATACTAAAGCAAGATATTATTTTCATTGAGCGTTCAGGAAGATCAACTACTATATATACAAAAAATGAAGAAATTAAAACATATCTAACATTAAATGAATTAGAAGGGGAGTTACGAGAAAGAGATTTTATACGTTCTCATCGTTCATTTATAATTAATATTTTGTATGTAAAGAACTTTAATCTTTATGCTAAGAACTCATATCTAGTAAATTTTGAAAATCGTGATGAACAGGCAATGATTACAAAAGATAAAGTTAAATTCATACAAGAGAACTATTTTTAGAGGTGAACAAGTTGTTCAACATCATCTATTGGATAATGATTATTTTATTTACTAGTTTACATATACAAGAATTAATGAAAAGTTTCTCTATAAATTTATCATATTTCATTACGACATTAGTCATTGTTGTTATTGTAGCATTGGTTAGTCGAAAATTTAATTTGGAAACTAAGGAAGGCCCAATATTATGGAGAGTGATATTAGGGTGTATTCAATTAGTTATATTATTTATTAATTTTATATCTGAAACGGTCTGGGGATCTCTTTCTTTATTTATTATTTTTATTGGTCTAGAGTGGTTCAGACATATCATTATAAAACAGTTTAAAGACACACATAATAAAATTATAGAATATGAGAGAGAGCGTGAAAACCTAAATAATACGTTTCGGACAGTTAGAAGCGAACGACATGACTATTTAAAGCATATCTCAGCCATCCATTTTTTATTAGAAAGTCATAAACATGAAGAAGCTAAATTCTATTTAGATCAATTAGTAGATAGCTACGAAGAAACTAATTTATCTATTAAAGGGGAAACTGGAGTTGTAGCCGCTAGCTTACATCAATCATATAAAAGAGCTAAGGAATTGGGAATCTCGGTAGATTATAGTCTAGATGTGCCTATATCTTCATTACCTATGTCTGATCGTGATATTGTGTCATTGGTGGGTAACTTACTATCTAATGGAATTGATGCATGTGAACATTGGCAAATTGAAAAAGGAAAACAAGCATTAATCACATTAGACTTTTATAAAAGAAGCGGATTATACATATTAACGTGTGAAAATGATAGTGTAACAATTCCAGCCAAAATATTAGATCGGCTATATATTGATTATGGTGTTACAACTAAAGGGGAGACTCATGAAGGGTTAGGGACTAAGATTATTAAAGACATTGTTAAGAAATACGATGGCTTTTTGGACTTCGTGCATAAAGATGAAAAGTTTCTAGTTAAAATCAAAATACCATTGATTAAATAAAAGGCATGATCAACTTTTGTTAATCATGCCCAATTATGTTACTTAACAATCTGAACCTTTTTAATCGTACGATCATTCACTTCAAGTACTTTATAAGTTAAATTTTCTTGTTCAATCACTTCATTTTCATCTGGGAAATCGTTCAAAATACTAAGTAAATAACCTGATAGAACATCTTCTTCTTCAGGGATTTCAGTATTAAATATACTATTTAGACGCCTTAATGGAATTTTTCCATCGCAAATGATTTCTGTTTCTGTTAACTTCTCAACCATCGAATCATTTTCAGCATCAATTTCATCTTCAATTTCAAGTCCAATCATCGCTTCAATAATATCTTCATGGGTCACAATGCCTTCTGTACCACCATATTCATCGAGCACAATCGCAATGTGTTTCTTATGTCTGGTCATCTCACGAAAGACATGTTCAATAGATTGAAATTCATAAATGACTAAAGGGTCCATGTCGCTAAATGCTTTTAATGGTTGATCAGGCTGAGTTGACCATTGAATCAGATATTTAGAGTGGAAGACTCCTATAATATGATCAATGTCTTCACTAATAATTGGATATCTTGTAAACGTATTATTGATGACGATATCTCGGGCTTCTTCGAATGACGCATCTGCTTTCAGTGATACAATTTCAACTCTTGGTGTTTGAAGGACATCTTTAACATTTAAATTTTGAAAATCTAAAACACCTTTAATTCGAGATGACTCCTCATCAAGGAAAGTACCTTCAGAATCCGCAATGTCGACCATCGCTTTAAACTCTTCTTTTGAAAAAGAGGATTCCTGTTGTTGGCCTTTAGATAGCCTGTTAGTAATCGAATCTGTCATCCAATTAAGAACTAGCGTCACAGGTTTTAATATAAAAACGACAGCTCTAATAATGGGGTATACCATGTAAGAAATACGATCTGGAAAAGCGGCTGCGACAGACTTTGGAATGACTTCGGCTACAATAATGATGGTAATGGTTAAAATCCCTGTCGCTATGGCTACATCAAACCCGTATTCGATAGCCATTGTTGTCACAAGTGTAGGCAAAATTATATTTGATATGTTATTACCGATTAAAATGGATGTGATAAACTCATTAGGTTTAGACACGAGGTTTAAAAGCTTCTCAGATTTTTTATCACCATTTTTAACCTTAGATCGAAGTCTAACTTGGTTAGTAGCTGTTAATGCTGTTTCGCTTCCAGAGAAGAAAAATGAGACAAGTATAAGTGCGATGATGGCAAAAATCAAAACAGTTCCTCCTTAAGTTATATGTAACAATTACTCCATTCCCCATTAAGTATAAAAGTTAACTTTTATTATACAGCAAGATGAAAAAAATGTAATTTGTGTAAGGAAGACACTTTCTTAGAGTCGGAACATAATTACTGATAAAATAACAGTATATATAGAGAATTTAGAGGTGACGCTTCATGACAAAAACCAACATTATCATCGATTGCGACCCGGGACATGACGATGCGATAGCGATGATTTTAGCAGCATCTAATCAAGACTTATTAAATATTAAAGCCATCACAACAGTTGGCGGTAATGTGGAAGTCGAGAAAAACACGCTTAATGCGCTTAGAATATGCGATATTATCGGACTAGAGCAAGTGCCTGTTGCGAAAGGGGCTAAAAGGCCGTTAGTTAAAGATATTGAAGTGGCTGAGAGTATTCATGGTGAATCAGGTTTAGAAGGCCCAAATTTACCAGATGTTCCAACAAAGCAAATTATTGACACTCATGCTGTGGATTTGATTTTAGAGATTTTACATAATACGGATGAGCCGATTACGTTAGTTGCAACAGGACCACTTACAAATATTGCGATGGTCTTAATTAAAGAGCCTGAACTAAAACAAAAGATTAGCGAGATTGTTTTAATGGGCGGGGGAACGTTCGGCAACTGGACGCCAGCAGCAGAATTTAACATTTATGTAGATGCAGAAGCGGCTGATGTGGTGTTCAAAAGTGGTATACCAATATGTATGTTTGGCCTAGATGTTACTCATCAAGTACTCGCAACAAATGAAGAGATTGCTAAACTACAAAACATTAATAATAATGTATCTGAATTTGTCGTTGAATTACTACATTTCTTCACTAAAACGTACCAAGACGTGTTTGATTTTGAAGGAGCTCCTATTCATGATGCGTGTACGATTGCTTATTTGATTGACCCATCGATCTTCACGTTTAAACATGTTCATGTCGACATCGAAACAAAGGGCGAGCATTCGTATGGGATGACAGCAGTGGACAGGCTTGGTGTGACTGGAAAAGAACCCAATGTTCATTTTGCAACTGAAGCTAATACTTCGAAGTTTTGGACCTTACTAGAAAAAAGTGTTGCATCATATTCATAGGCTAGAGAGGGGGGGAAGTACGTTGAAACGACCAAAAATCACTGTTGTTGGCAGTATTAACATGGATCTTGTCACTATGACAGACCAATTCCCAGTTCAAGGAGAAACGGTAAGAGGATCTGAGTTCCAAACGATTCCAGGTGGAAAAGGGGCGAACCAAGCAGTAGCGGCTGCAAGACTTGGAGCTGATGTAACAATGATTGGATGTGTTGGGGATGATGAGTTTGGTGAACAGCTTCTAAGTAACTTAAAACGAGAAGGCATCAACTCTGGCAATGTGAGACGTATTCAAAATACATCATCGGGGCTTGCCAATATTATTTTAAGTGAACAAGATAACCGGATTATTATTATCGGCGGAGCCAATGAACATGTTTCAACGGATTATTTAGATCAAACTAAAGAAGCCATTATAAACAGTGATTATGTCTTGCTGCAGTTTGAAATTCCGAAAGACACAATTATGTATTGCATAGAGTTATGTCATCAATATGACATTCCACTGATTGTGAATCCCGCACCAGCTATGGAGTTACCTTCTGAATGGTGGAAAAAGGTTACCTATGTAACACCTAATGAGACAGAACATGCACAATTATTTAATGGAGAACAAATCGAATCATTAATTGTGACGAAAGGAAAAGGTGGAGCTGAATTTATTTTAGATGGAAAAAAGCAACTTATGCCAGCTTATAATGTCAAAGTCGTTGATACAACAGGCGCTGGAGATACGTTTAATGGAGCACTTGCCGTCAGACTTGGAGAGGGGAACAGCCTACCTGAAGCGGTACAGTTTGCGAATGCTGCAGCCGCGCTGTCTGTTCAAAAAATGGGTGCACAAGCTGGCATGCCAACTAAAGAGGAAGTGAATCGATTGATTGAGCAAAAACTACAGTAAAAAACTGTAGTTTTTGTTTATACAAACGAACGGTTCATTAACACAATTCTCCAACCATCTGGATCTTCAATGGTAACTCCTTGTTCTTTCCAATAGTCATTTTCAGGTTCAACCTCAGGATAACCCATGCCTTCTAGGCGGTTAGCTAATTTATCGATCTCTTGTTTATTCTCGATATAGAAGACTAATAAATTATCTTTTGATGGGGCAGGGCACGGACTACCGTCTACATGCTGTGTGAACTCCAGATGATAATCCGTACCAGGTAATCCTAATATGACACCTTCATATCCCCGATGACCTTCAAAATGTCCAATTTCACTAAGTCCGAGTCCTTCTTTATAGAAACGCACCACTTCTTTTAATTGATCAGTGGGTCTCGCCACTCTAACTTGCGCTACTGTAAAATCTCTAAATTCCAAAACTGTCACCCTTTCTTTTAAAGCAAACTTGATAATCAATGATAAAAACCATTATATCAACATATCTAGGAAACTTTAAATCTAACGAAAGCAGTATAAGCGCCCTGATTGCTTGAGAATGATTGATTTCCAAGGAAATGATTAGTAAAAGACATGGAGAGTTCCAAAGAGGGAGTTTTCTAAGTCTTTGTTCTGTAAGGTTAGATAAATTGATTTTAGGGGTGGATAAATTGATGTTTTTTACTTCGTCGACAAATTTCGCGGTAGATATATTTCAAAATGGGTTAGATAAATCCGAAGATGGGGTAGATATTTTCCCAAAAAAAGAACCAGTTAACATGTTTTAACTGGAAACAGGAAACTATAACTCATTCTTTTTTATTTTACTCTTAACTATGCGATGAATTACGGCAAAGAAGTTAGTCGAGCTTTTTAATCGTATGAATTACGGGCAATTAATGAAGGGATTAAACGAGTCATTAAGTTGATAAGGTGCATAGTTTAGCAACTATGCACCCAGCAGTGTTTATTTATTTTTGAAAAGATCGAGAAAAGCATGATAAATTTCTATACCTTGAAATGAAAATAGACTCAAGGCAGTTAATGAAAATAACCCAATCATCATAAATCTAAAAATTAACATCTGATCCCTCCTAGTTATTTAGTTTTCAATAACTAGGAAATTGAATTAAATAGGAACTCCTATAAAAGACAGGAGTTAGTCGCCTTTTCCTTAATTGGTAATACCATGTTGGAATCAATGAAAAAGTGTATCCGATAATCGGAATAAATATAATAATCGCATTGGTAAAGAAAGTTACTTTTGAAAAATCATTATGGTTTAATCCAGAAGTAAAAAAATGTGCTTCACTATTTTCAGTAACGTTATTTGGTAAATCAACTGGAAGGCCATCTGTAATTGTTCCATTAAAGTTTCCGATTAGAAATGCAGTTAAGATTGTTAAAAATACAAACCGGAAGGCATGCTGACGTTTCATTATGCCATCTCCTTTAGATAGTTCATACTCATTATATACATATTCATAAGAGATAATAACAGTTTATCAATAAATTTTCCTTATTAAAAGCATATTTTAATAGTTACACAGTGTTAACAATCCCATAACAAAGCGTTTAAAACCGTTTCAATATAAAGATATATGGGGTAGTTTAATAGTAAAAGTGTGTCTTAGGAGTAGATATGTATGAGGAGAGAAGCTTATTTCGATAATGCAAGACTCCTTTTCATTTTTTTTGTTGTATTTGGCCATTTAATTCAGCCAATGAAAGGGAACTTTGAGACTGCTGATGCCTTATATCAGTGGATCTATATATTTCATATACCAGCGTTTGTATTTATTAGTGGGTTCTTTGCAAGTGGTGCAGGTAGTAAGGAATATTTGAAAAAACTTACAAAGAAACTACTATTGCCATATTTAATTTTTCAGCTTATATATACGGTTGTGACAGCACTAAGTAATGGACCGTATCAAACTTTAATAGATCCACATTGGTCATTGTGGTTCTTATTAAGCTTATTTAGCTGGCATGTATTACTAATTTGGTTTAAAAAAATACCAGCTGTTCCGGGAATTATTCTAGCGTTCTTAATGGGGACGTTTATAGGGTTTGTGCCATTTATAGGCCATGAATTCAGCTTATCCAGAACGTTTGTCTTTTTTCCATTCTTCATAATGGGATATTGGATTAGTCAGAGTCAAATCTACCAATTGAAGAATGTAAAATATAAATTTGCTGCTGTGAGTGTTGTGGCCGTAACATTAGTTGTAAGTTACTTTAAACCTGTTATTCCAGCAGAGCTCATGTTTGGATCCTATTCTTATGAAGCCTTAAATATGGTTTCAACAGGCATGATCAACCGTTTAGGACTATATAGCTTGAGCCTATTAATTGTATTTTCATTAGTCATTTTAATACCGAAAAAACGATTTAGCTTTACCAACTTAGGGCAATATACGCTATACGTCTATCTATTACATGGACTATTTATTCAGTTCATAAGACGAGAGGATTTATTGCAACTGAATCAGAACCTAGACATCATCCCGCTCGCGGTTATTGCAGGTACAATGGTCTGGTTCTTATCCAATAAGTGGGTCATTACGTTATCTCAGCCGATTATTGAAGGAAAAGCAACATTAATTCAGCAGCAAATCGGTGAAAGGAAGCTACCATACCACAAAGAAAAGACCGAATAAATTAGTAAAGAGCTCTATTAAGAAGGATTAATAGAGCTCTTTTTAAATGAGAAAAGTTTTTTAATGATCATATAACCTGCTAGCCCTAAAACCAAGGAAAGAGGAATAAATGCAAACTGCATAGAATTACCGATTGGTAAGCTAGTGAGTGAATTGATCATTAGTCCTGCCATAATGACTGTTACTAGATAAATAATATTAACCTTTAAAAAGTGATTCAAGAAATTGTGTTTTGATGAAACAAACTTTAACCCGATAATTAAAACAGTGATAAACGCAACCGATATCAAGTTACTAATACTAGTTAATAGAGTCCCTATTTGATTAATGTGTTCTATTTCTTTAGATGAAAGTTTTTCTTTTGTTATAAGCTGCTTGGAGTGGTAAAAATGTTTAATATCAATGTAAATGTAAGCAATATATAAAAAAGTTACTACGCCTAAATAGATAAAATTAATAAGTTTGTTATTCATTACGCTCTTAAATCCACCTTTGGTAATAATTAATAATATTAATAATACCTTTTTTACCAAAGTATTCAAGCGCTGGTTTAATCCTGATTCTGTTGGTCATATTCCCTACCATAATGCCCACGAGCTTTAATTTCATGAATTAACCTGATGGTTGGTTTAATCGCAAACTGAAAGCTGGCTAAGACAAATAACGTGACACCCCAAGTTTTTAACGACTCGAAATAAAAGAATATACTTCCGATTAAAAACCAAAATGCCACCGTAAAGTCATTAAGTGTATAAAGGACGTTATAGATCTTTTTGTAAAAACGTTTGTGTTGTTGCATTTGTTCATCAATGTAATCTTCGCGCGACTGATGTTGCGCATTAGTTTGATTCTCTTCCTCTGTCATACCATCTCTCCTACTTGATCCATTCTATAATTTAATTTTTCCTATTATTGGGATTCTAAAACATAGCTTACATTAGTGCTAAAGAGACAAATTAGCGATAAACATATTGGTCCATAAAAAATTTATGTATATTTTATACATGAGTTGTTCATTTAGTTATTGAAAATGCTGTTTTTGAACTATTGAAAGCTACAGTGTTGAGAATAAAAATGCTCTTATACACCTAGACTAATAATAATTTATTAACCAGGAGGGACCATATGAACAGTAATGACAAAGTTGGGTTTATATATGTTCTTCTTTTACTTGTTACAACTGTTGGTTTGATCAATCATGTCATTATGATACCAACGTTATATGAAGTAGCGGGACGTGACTCTTGGTTATCAGTGATTTTTACATTCTTTTTAGTATTACCTTGGCTATTAGTAATTCCTTTTATAGCTAGAAGAACACAGCAACAACATTTAGCTAAATGGATAAAATCCAACTCGCCTAAAGCTTTAGCATACCCATTAATGTTTTTCATTGTTGTATTTCTTTTTTTGACGGCTACGGTTACGACTAATGATTTAATTATTTGGACAAACATTACTTATTTACCTCAAACACCCAAGCTTGTCATTATTCTTATCTTTATTAGTATTTGTGTTTATTTGGCATTAACAAACATCCGAACTATTGTCATAGTCAATACAATATTACTTCCAATAGTTATTTTTTTAGGAATTTTCGTAGCAACTACGAATATGCCAAATAAAGATTATTCACTATTATTACCAGTATTTGTTGACGGCTTTCGCCCTATGTTAACTGGAATGATATTTACAACGGCCTGCATACTTGAAGTATTTATGATCCTATTTTTACAGCACAAAATCAAAAATAAAATCAACTATGTTGGATTGGTCATCGTTACTTTATTCTTAATTTTACTAGGTCTTGGTCCAGTCATGGGAGGGATCGCAGCATTTGGCCCTGATGCAGTCATAAAGGAACGCTTTCCGGCATACATACAGTGGCAACTAGTATCAATTGGCCGCTTCATAGAACATTTGGATTTCTTTTCTATATACCAATGGTTATCTGGAGCGCTTATTAGAATATCTCTAACTCTATATGTTTTAGCTGAAGTACTTCAAATTGATGACAAGAAAAAAAGAAGAAGATTTTTACTAGTTGTCGGTTCACTAATTGTGATTGTAACCTTGTTACCAATCAATGACCTTCTATTCGTTTCATTTATAAAAAATATATATTTGCCATTTAATTTAATCTTCCTTTCACTATTATCGTTAATTTTATTTATTTTAATAGTGATCAAAGGAAAGGGGAAGAACCCTAAATGAACCTAGATCAATCTAAATTAAAATTAATGTTTCAAGGATCTGAAGATGTAAAATTTATAGAATTTACTTTCGATTATAATATAAAAATTATGTGTATTTATTGTAAGGGATTATGTGATAAAGAATTTCTTATGGATGAATTTATACCAACATTAGAAAAACACATCTCAGAAAAGCTTAATAAATCTAATATTCTAAAAGGATATAACAAGGTTAATTATCAGCAGCTATCTAAACAAGAAGAAATTATTGAAAAAGTTTTTTCAGGTGAGTTAATACTTTATATCCAACATGAAAAAAATGTGTACTCTTTCGAGCTAGGAGACCCACCTAATCGACAACCTGAGGAAACAAGCGCTGAAGTAACGGTAAGAGGGCCACGTGATGGATTTGTAGAATCAATAGATATTAATGTTGCACTTATTCGAAGAAGATTAAAAACATCATCTTTATCATTTGAAACCTTTAAAGTGGGGAAACGTTCGTTAACACAGGTCGGCCTCTTGTATTTTAAAGATATTGCACATTCGGAAACAATTAATCATATCCAATCATTAATTGAAAAAATTGATATTGATGCATTGGTAAATAATAACCAGCTTGAAGAATTATTAGATGAAACACCTTTCCGCGTCTTACCAATGATGCATTATACAGGACGACCAGATTTTGCTATACAATCTTTAATAGAAGGGCGATTTTTAATACTTATAGACGGTTCACCGATTGCTTTAATTGGCCCAGTTAACCTTCCTTTTTTATTAAAAACTGGTGAAGATTACGAATATCCTTGGCTCTTTAATTCATTTGAACGGTTACTACGTATTGTCGGTATGATTATTGGAATCACTTTACCTGGGTTCTGGGTCGCTCTTGCTGCTTTCCATCCCGATCAAATACCATTAGTATTTCTATCTAGTGCCTCACAAGCAAGACAGGGAATACCTCTACCTACTCCAGTAGAAGCCTTAATTCTTGTTTTGTTATTTGACTTGCTTAAAGAAGCTGGTTTAAGGTTACCTTTCTCAGTTGGACAAATTCTCGGTGTTGTAGGAGGATTAATTATTGGAGATGCGGCTATAAGAGCAGGTATTACGAGCCCTGCTAATGTTGTGATGATAGCTACTTCAACAGTTGCAACTTTTACAATATCTAACCAATCTCTATCTGGAATCGTTAGTTTAATTAGAATCTTTATCTTAATTATTTCTTCTTTTTTGGGCTTATTTGGATTTTTTGTAGCGACATTTTTTGTATTGATTCATATTGCAAACTTAAGATCATTTAATTTACCTTACCTAGCACCTTTGGCACCATTTACACCAAAAGACATTGTAAATTCACTATTTCATATGCCTGAAAAACTCAAAAAGACAAGGTTTAAAATGCTTAGGGTTCGTGACTCTAAGAGGGGAGGGGAGTAACTTGAAACGTTTCTTTCTCGTTTACTTCCTCTTAACTTCAATACTTTTTATAAGTGGTTGTTGGGATTCTGATGAGCTTGAAGAAATGTTGTATATTCACTCGATTGGTTTGGATTATCAAGAAGGGCGCTATTATGTTTATGCACAGGTGTTTAATTTTGAATCACTACCAACTGGAGCTGAGTCCGGGGGAGAAGTCACACAAACAACAGTTGGATTAGGTGAAGGAGTCACAGTTGTAGATGCAGTTCATGATTTATATTCGACTACTCAGCGGAAAATATTCTGGGGACATCTATCAAGTGTTGTGTTTAGTGAAAATGTGCTATTTAATGATATTGATGGAGCTTTAGACGTAATTTCACGCTACTCAGAGATTAGACCAACTCCATGGATTTTTGCGACTGATGAAAATTTTAGAGATCTTTTAAACACATTACCAACGCTTGGTGTGAATATAATCTATTCATTTTTTGGCGAACCACTCGAAAGTTATAATCAGAGCTCAATCGTTAAACCGTTTAAATACAATCGATTTGTAGCTGAACGCGGAGGGCCTGGCCGGACAGTGATTTTACCGGTATTAGATGTTGATGAATCAAGTTGGTTTGATAAACAAGGTGTAAAGACAAACCTTAACATTTCATCTGTAGCACTTCTTAGTGATGAAAAATTTTATGGATTTTTACATGAAGAGGATGCTAATGGAATTCGTTGGTATCAAAAAGATACATTAAGAGCACCAATTGTGATTGATAATGAAGAAGGAGAGGTAAAAGGTCTTATTGTGTTAAGAGTTAGAGATACTAATGTGAAACCTGTTGTATCTAATGAAGCAGTCAAATTTAAGATCGATGTTAAGGTAGCTGGAAGCCTAATAGAAATGTCTCAAGAAACCACTGAAAAGGAAATTATAAAGTCTGTAAAGGAAAAAATAAAAGAAGACCTAAGAAGAACGTATGAAAAAGGCTTGGAGCTTGATGGGGATGTATACAGCTTTTCTTATCATTTATTTAGAGAAAATCCAAATAAATGGAAACAACTAACTGTGAATGAGGCTTTGCATTTGAATGAAGATTCACTTGAAGACATAAATGTTGAAGTCTACTTAAGAGATGCTGGAGAGAAAAGACTTAGTCAATAGTTAAACTTAAAAGTTTAAAAAAGGAGTTAGCGAGCCATCAGCCTTCTCCTTTATATTCTATAAATAAATTTTTCTAATATTGGGGGTTAAAATGGATTACGTAGAAGGAAAAACTTTTCTAAGTCAAGAAAGTTTTAAAGAGTAGACATTTGCAATTCAACAACTATATCCAAAGAGAGGTTATCCTACTATGTACATTCCAAGACATTACAAAATAACAGATTTTGAAGAGGTTAAGTCATTTATTCAAGAAAATTCATTTGGAACGATTGTTACAACAGGATACGGAAGACCGATTGCAACTCATGTGCCGTTAGAGTTACATCAAGACGGGAAAGATTACTATATAACTTGACACCTTGCCTATGCGAACCCTCAATGGAAAACGTTTAACAAAGAAGATGAGGTTCTCATTATTTATCAAGGTCCGCATTCCTATATTTCATCTTCATGGTATGAATCAGAAGATGTCTCAACTTGGAATTATCAAGCTGTTCATGTTTACGGAAAAGCTAATATATTGAGTGAAGATGAGTTACAACAAGATCTCATACGCCTTTTAAATAAATACGATAGCCATCGATCAAACCCTGCGACATGGGAAAACCTGTCTTCAGATACTAAAAAACAAATCAAAGGTATTGTTGGATTTAAAGTGAAAGTAAATGAGGTTCAAGCCTCGTATAAATTAAGTCAAAATCGAAGTCAAATAGATTACCAGAATATTATTGATGAATTATATAAAGAAGAAAGGATTAACTCAAAACAATTGGCAGATGTGATGGAGAAAAGAAAACAAAAATAAGTGCATTGGCAACATCTACCTTTAGTGTATAATGTAGAGTACCTACTGACATCTAAAGGGAGAGTGCGTCATGAAGTACAAAAATTCATTATTAATTTTACTTGGGTTAACCATGCTTTTATTGCCAGCATGTAACAATGAAGCAGCAAATGCGGAGTCAGATAAACAAGATGAAACTGAAGTAAATGTTGAAGATCAGAATAAGAGTAATTCTACTAACGTCCAAACTTCAGGCGAACAAAAGGTAGATTCATTTAAAGATCAAAGCATAGCCAATCAGAAAGACAAGTTTATTAAGAAGCTACAACATACAAAAAGTGAAGTCGAACAGCTTGAAGTAATCGACTCGTCTACATATGCTTTAAAAGACGTTGAAAATAAAAGATACGACCTGTGGGATGATTTATTAAATGAGATTTATGGCGTACTAGAAAATCAGCTCGCAAAAGAAGAAATGGATCTGCTTAGAGAGGAACAAAGACTTTGGATTACCACTAGGGATGAAACCGCCTTAGAAGCATCATTAAAATATAAAGGTGGAACGCAGGAGCATTTAGAGTATGTTGCGGTGTTAGCAAATTTAACAGAAGAACGTTGTTATGAACTGGTTGAGGAATATTTGTCTTAAAATATAGTCTTCTTTATTAGTTAGACAATAATCCCATTAGAAATGTAACAATGAAAATCGCGAGAAAAAATCCTACTATTTTATAAAAACCTTTCTTAGTTAGCGCATTGTTTTCATCTCGGTCGTTTCTAACCAAAAAGTATAGAATTATAGCTGATAATAGCCCAACACCTAAAAATATGTACTGGTCCAATTTAATGACCCCTTTCTATTAATATCTAAATGATAGGATGACGAATGATAGAAACACAGTTGAAATCGTGAGACCTGCTAATATTGTAACGGCTTGTGAAGCACTAATAGTTATAAGTCCAAGATTTAATAATGTCATCATAAGAAGCATATAGCCCGATATAAAAAAATAACTTAAGAACATTCCTCGTTCTTTAATTCGTTTCGTTCTTTCATCGTTTTGTATAAATTGCGGAGCAAGATAAGCATTACAAAACACCATAATCGTCATGGCGATTAAAATGACATCGTGCCCTGCAGGAAACGTTCCAGTTGTAATGGTTGCGATGTTAATGATGGTAGTCATCAATGCAATAACAACTCCCAAAAATATGTACATTTTACGATCATACTGCTTTGACATATTATTTCCTCCTAATTAAGATCTTTATCTTCTAATATAAAGACATCTTCAACTTGAGCATCAAAACAACGAGCGATCTGTATAGCTAAAGGTAATGATGGATTATACCTTTCGCGTTCGATAGATATAATAGTTTGCCTGGAGACACCAAGCATTTGCGCCATTTTATCTTGAGAAATTCCTCTCGTTTTTCTTAATTCCTTCATTCGATTTTTCATGGATGGAACAACACCCTTTCTCTAACATCATAATGTAAAGTTAACTTTACTGTCAAGCACACTTTACATATTAGGTAAAAAACTATAAACGAACACGAATTACCTTTCTTATGTGATGAAGTTATATTATTATGAGTTAAAGGGACAAAATGGAAATTTATGAAAGAAGAGTGGTGATCATTTGAAGGTTAAAATGATATTAATCATCAGCTTGACGTTGATTAGCGGGGGAATATTTTATCTATTTAATATCACAGCTCCTGAACCTGGAATGTCATCAGGCAATGGAAATCCTGCGATACTTTTTCTTTTTATTTTGATTCCCATTGGTATCATACTAATATTTCTTTGGAACTATTTATTGAAAATCATTTCCCCGTATAAGCGTGTATTATTTTCTATATTATTAGTCATTGTTGGTTACTGGGTTTATGGTGTTTATCATTATTTATCATTTCAGGAAAATTACCGCGAGGCTATAAAAGCTGCTTATTTAGAGAAGTCACAACCTGTCGATGAAGAATTTATAACTGATCTATCTTCATCATTTTTATCCATGAGCTCTAACGTAGTTTACTTCAATTTAAATACATTTATTTTGTTTATGTTATCAATTATATTTTTAAGTATAATCTTTTACCTTGTAAACATAAATACAGATGAGAAGTAAGTTTTCATTACTTTGATCGAACTGATTATCAGAAATCTTTAATTGAATATGAACTTACAAAGAAATGGAGAAAGTTGAAACCAGTACTAGGATTTGAGGGTAAAAAAAGAATTTAGAATGCTCTAAGAATTATCAAATAGTCTTACTAGATGCATATGTCAAAGGACTATTTCACATAAAAATAGACCAAGCTCCAACTCTCGGTCTATCTTTAAAATTGAGTTATGTTATATAACTTTTTTCATGCTTGTCATCACACCTAAATGATAGCACTCGTGACTGATTAAGAAAAAGAGCAACTCTTCTACAGTTTTTTCAAATTCAAGTGGTTTAACTAACGGTTCATTTAAACGCTCCTGCCAGTTTTTCTGGAAATCCTTAACCTGCTGATCTAACAGATTAGTAACTTCCGTTATTGTAGGCAAATCATCATGGTTCCAGTCATTTGGACTTGTCCCTGTAGAAAAATAAGAATAGAATTTATCATCTAATTGCTTGCTAGCACCATTAAAGTTATGAAAAGCCTCCTCATAAGTCACTAAAACATGACCTGCATTCCATAGGATATTGTTATTGAATCCTTGAGGTGTCTTATAACCATCATCGTTTGGAATTTCATTTAATAATCCAACAATTAACGAGCGCCAAAATGACATTTGTTTAAATAAATTAGTTGAATCCATATTTACCTCCAAAAATGTTTTGAGTTATAACTTCTATAAACTTTCTGCAATCTCCTTCTAAAATATATTCACTCTACGTCACAAATCAGTTCTCTATATTGTTATATATGTAAACCATAAATGAGGTGAGGAATATGAATCTTGCATTATGGATTGCAACTGGTTTATTAGCTTTAATAGCTTTAGTTGGTGGCATCAGTAAATCTTGTGTTCCAAAAGAGAAACTAGCAGAGCATCCTGCTGGTAGTTGGGTTGGAGATTTCAATGTGAAGTTTCTTAAGTCAATTGGATTTCTAGAACTCTTGGCAGCAGCAGGATTAATTCTACCCGCTGTACTAGATATCGCTCCAATCTTAGTACCTATAACCGCCATTTGTTGGGTGTTATTAATGTTAGGCGCAATCATTGTTCATTATCGACATGGTTATACTAAACCAATTGTGGCGAATATAATCTATCTGACACTCGCATTGTTTATAGCATGGGGGCGTTTAGGGCCAATGCCATTTACAGGTTAAGGGGTGAACCTACGCCATTTAATTTGTCTACCAAGGGAGAGGCAGATATGAAAGATTTTTATAATCAATATAGAAACTTGTTGTTTGCTTTAGCTTACCAATTAACAGGATCAGTAGAAGACGCAGAAGATGCGGTACATGATGTGTTTGTTAAGGCGAGTGACATTCAACTTAATCAATTGGAAGAACCCAAGGCATATCTATGCAAAATGGTAACAAACCGTTGCCTCAACCTTCTTAAGTCTGCACGTAAGAGAAGGGAAGTCTATATTGGACAGTGGCTTCCTGAACCAATTCGGACACAAGATAAAGACTCGACTGAGAAGAAAGTCGTTTATAAAGATTTGTTGTCATACGCTATGATGGTAATGGTTGAGAGGCTTACACCAACTGAGCGAGCAGTTTTTGTACTGCGTGAAGCATTAGACTTTGAATATTCCAAGATTGCTGAAGTTCTAGATAAGCAAGAGGCCAACTGTCGTAAACTGATGAGCCGGGCAAAAAGAAAGTTGGGAATTCTTAGTGATGGGGAAGAAATGATAGATATTGAAGACGTAGGTTCAGATAAGGTGAATGAGTTTCTCAAGGCTTTAGAGGAAGGTAATATTGATCATCTTCTGACCATGCTAGCTGATGACGTCGTTATCGAATCTGATGGTGGCGGAAAAGCTGTTGCAGCGAAGCATCCTATTAAGTTTCCTAATCAAGTAGTAAATTTTCTGCATGGCACGATGAAGGGCATTGAGTCCTATTATGATGGTAATTATAATTTCGAGGTAGCACCTATAAATGGTGGTCGTGGAGTATTGCTTCATACAACAGATGGAACAGTAGCAACTCTATTCTTGCATCAAAGACATGGAAAGATAGCTAAAATCTATGTCATGAGGAATCCAGAGAAGCTTGATTATGTTTAGAGAGTTTTCTATTTAAGGTTTTACAGTATAAAAAAGATACACCTCTCACATATAAAAAAGAGGCGTATCTTTTTTTACTTGGAGGAATTTAACAATTTATGTCGAATTTTATTACTAGGTTTATTTGTGAATTTGGAGGTATTTATATGAACAACATCTAAAGTGAAATATCTATCGTCTACTAACCTTTCTAAAGAAATGTTAGAACGTTTACTTAGAAGTAATTGTATTGATAGAGTTGATGATCAATGGGTTCTTACTGAAAAAGGTATAGAAAAGGGTGGTCAAGTAAAATCAAGAGGTGACCGCCAATGGATAACATGGCCTACTTCGGTGATGGATGATTCAGAACTTAAAGAGAACAACATTAATGAAAAGTATTTATCTACAACTAAATTGGCTGGAGAATTTGAGGTATCGAGATTTAGAATCAATCCTATACTTTCAGAACTAGGTTGGATTGAGAAAGACAGAAAAGGTTGGGTTACAACGAAATTAGGTAAAAGCCTTGTATTCTATTGCTGATTGTTCTTCCACTCCAATAATTTTTTTAGATGTATTATTCATAAGAAAACGTATAGTCTCTCTTTCTAGTTTTGTACCAATGATGATTGGTGGCGGACTAATGATATTATTATTTGAGCATTTATCATTGGATTAGGGGTTTACCTATTTAAAAGTATTTCCAAAAATAACAATTCAAAGCCTTCCAATAGTGCGATTGATATACTAATGGAGCGTTTGGCAAAAGGGGAAATAAGCAAAGAAGAGTATAAAGAGCGATTAAGTGATTTGTCTGATCATAATTAATAACTATTATAGTGTTTTTATCAGTATAGGGAATCAATGTCCTTTATGATGAGTTAAAGGCTCATGTTTATTTGAATCTATTGTATCCTTTGGGAACAAATAGAATATTAGTGATACCACAATACAAGATAATATTAAAAATCTGTAGTTTAATTCATAGCTTTTAGCAACAAATAGTATAGTAATTCCACTCAAGAAAGCTAATCCAATCATGATTAAAAAGGTCCCTTCACTAACAGGAAACATAAATAAAAGCATGACTGCCATCATGGAAGCCATCAATCCAGAAAAGAAACCTTCAAGTTGAGAGTGCGGGCCAAATTTAGCCCCAATAATCAGTCCCATAATTGACCCTACTGCAATTGCTGTAAGTGTTGCTATTAATGGCTGGTTATAAAAATGAAACCATATGATAAAACCGATAACTAGTCCAAAACTGGAACATAAACTCATAGTAGAAACCATTGACTCCATTTGATTCTGTGGTTTACGAATTAAAAAACTAGCTACCCAAAAATTTAACGTAAGAATAATTAAAGAAAACATAAGAATGTTCATAAGTTTTGCCTCCAAGATTTATTTTAGAACTATAATATTATTAAAATATACTTTCATAATTAATATTATGAAGGTATATTTTTATTTGAAAGTTGAACGCTGGTAATCATAAGTATCTAATTTAAAATTTTCGTTGTATACTCTACAGGGGTATGCTATAATTTTGTGCAATATACATTGATTTTAAATTAGGGGGTATTTAACGTTGAATAAAAAGTACATCCCATTAGCTGTTAACGGTGGTATTGGCTTTGGATCATGGTTAAAACCTAAGCAACTACTTGTGCTAGGAGAGTATTTAGAAGAGGACCAAGAAATAGAATTAACAACTTTACAACAATTAATTGTTAAAGTTCCAGAAGATGAATTGGAAGAAGTAAAAAGAAAATTTGAGGAAGAAGGATTACATTATTATAAAGTAGGTAATTATGTCAAAAGTTTAAGGACGTGCAACTTCTGTAAAGGGGAGGAGGAAGAAGGGATGCCTGTTGCTAAAGAGCTAAACAGGAGAATTTCCGGGAAAGAAGTTCCTTTTACATTAAGACCGGCTTATACAGGGTGTCCAATAGGTTGTGGTGAACCATTAATTAATGATATTGGTGTCATGAAAAAGAAGGAACACTACGAGATTTATATAGGTGGGCAATCAAAGGGACAAAATGCACAAGTTGGAAAATTAATTGCAGATAAACTAGAACCAGATAAATTATACGATATTGTTGACAAAATATTGGATATATACTATCAAAATGGTAGAAAAAGGGAAAAATTTTCCAGATTTATAAATCGTTACGGTTTTGAGGATATTAAAAAAGAAATTTTTAATAAAAATTAAAAATACCCCTTGATTTATTGTAGAAACAAGGGTAACATTTTTAACAACATACATTAGGGGGGTAACGTAATTTCCCCCTTATATTTTTTATTATAAATTTTCGGTATATTTAAAATATTTAAAAAGGGGAATGTTGCAGTGAAAAAGCAGAAAGTATTACTCTTAGGTGTTTATGGAATGGAAGTTGTTGAATGTGGTGGTGCACTAGCCAAAAATGCACAAAATGGAGGTGAATCATTTGCCTCAATCATGTTGTCTAAAGAAAATTCAAAACCCCAAATAAGAAAAGCTGCTGATGTTCTTGGTGTAACAGTAAACTTTACTGATTTTGAAATGGGAAATGTTGATGTTAGCTCAGAAGCGAAGGAAAAAATTATAAAGGTAGTTAGAGAAGTTAGACCCGACATTATTATTACACAAGATCCTGAACATTCTTTCCACGATTTGGACCCCGACCGTAGGCAGGCGATGATTACTATATTAGAAGGTATTGCTTTAGCTGGTAGACCGTATGCTTTAGACAAACTACCTGGACTTGACCCTCATCCAATTCCAACAATCTATTATATGACACCCCATCAACCTAACACTGTAGTAGATGTATCAGATGTATGGAATTTGAAAAATGAAGCAATGAGTGTTTTGGAAAGTCAAATGGAATTTAGTGGTCAACATTTTGAAGAGGCATTATCTGATTCAAATCTAGAAAATCTAGTACCTGGTTTTTCAAAGTTACCAAATAATTATGAAAAAGGACGTGCGGTACATAAAGCTTTAGATCATGCCGTTCACGTATACCATGGATTAGCTACACATGGCCATTATGCCTTTGCTGAGGCTTTTCGCCGTGAAGGGAATTTCCATTTAGATGAATTAATTAAATAAAAATTCAAAGGAGGAGCTTGCTTGTTAAAAAAAGTGTTTTATTTGTTTTTAACTGTTTTGTTTTTATTTACTAATACTCCAGTGATTATACAAGCTCAAGAAGAAGTAGAACAATTAAGGGTAGGCATTTCTACTAGTGAAAACACTCTAAATCCTTACACTTACGTTACTGGAAATCCAGGTTTAGATCTAGTTCATTTAATGTATGATACGTTATTCCAACTTAATGAAAAAAATTTGCCAATCCCATGGTTAGTTTCAAATTATAGTGTTAGTGAAGACGGATTAACGTATGAATTTGTCTTACATGAGAATGTCACTTTCCATGATGGAGAGCCTCTAACAGCAGATGATGTTAAATTTACAGTCGAGTATTTTAAGGAATATCCAAAGTCTCGATTTACTAATCCATTAGGAGTAATTGAAAGTCTAGAGGTACAAAGTGATACAGAGTTTACCATGACACTAAGTTCTGCCTCGGCAAACTTTATGATTCAGCCACTAGCTGATTTACCTGTCTTACCAGAACATATTTGGTCAGAAATAAACGATCCAGATGAGTCTGATAATAATATCGGAAGTGGACCATATAAGTTGAGTGAACACCGGTCTGGGGAATATTATCAATTAGAAGCAAATAAGGATTACTTCTTAGGTGAACCACCAATTGGCGAAATTGTTCTTCCGATTGTTGAAGATACTACAGCCTTATTTACTGCTTTAAGATCAGGTGAGTTGGATGCTGTATCTGCTAACGTTTCACCAGAATTGGTAGAACAATTCGAAAGTAGTCCAAATGTAGAAATCATACAAGGTGCAGGCTTTTCTACTACCTTATTACAACTGAATGCTGATAGATATCCAATGACAGAAACTGCTTTTAGAAATGCTATTTCCCTAGCGATTGATCGACAGTATTTAATAGATACTATATTACTAGGGTATGCACAAGAAGGTAGCCCTGGTTTTATCCACCCTTCCTCACCGTTTTATAATGATGAATTATCTATTGAACACAACTTAGATACTGCAAGACAAACTCTTACAGATGTTGGTTTTGAAGATACTAATGGAGATGGCTTTATAGAAGGCCAAAATGGTGAAGAAGTTACTTTAGAAATGCTAGTATATTCTAATAGTCCTACAAGGATACGAACAGCTGAAATTATTACAGAGTGGATGAACGAAATAGGAATAAATACCTCTGTACGAGCGATGGATATGACAACAGTTGATTCATTAGTATGGCCGGAGTTTGATGTCAGCCAAGGTAGAGATTTTGATTTATCAATATGGGGGTGGTCAAGTACCATGCAACTCTTCCCAGATCGAATGGCTGAACTATTCCATTCGGATCCTTCAATAGGATCCGTTAATATTGGGGGCTATAGTAATGAAGAATTTGATGAGTTAGCTGAAACATTAATAGAAACAGTAAGTCAAGATGAGAGAGAACAATTAATTAATGAAATACAAACTTTGGTTGCAAATGAAACACCGAATGTTCCTTTATATTACCAAAACATTATTAATGCTTACAACCCAAATGTGTTTGATGGGTACACTTTCCAGATAGGTAAGGGGATTATTAATAAACTGTCCTTTGTTACTTCTGAAAACACAAATTCTGAAGAAGAGGCTAAAACTGATGAAGAAGAACAAGGGAAGGTGGACTCAGAAACCACTGGAGAAGATAATGAGGGAAATAATGTAGAAACATCGAGTGTTGAAAGTGAATCAACTGGTGGAGGTAGTAATTCAACCTTATGGATCTTGTTAATAGCAGTATTACTTATTGGTGGAGGATTACTTTTCTTAAAGAAAAAAGGAGCTAACTCTTAGAAAATTGGTGGTGCCGCAAGCTTTCTTGCGGTCCACTTTATTTTAATTATGAATTTTGTAAGTTGGAGGTGGCAGGTATGAGTAAATATATGGTTCAAAAAGTGTCACAATATGTCATTGTTATTTTTATTATTTTAACATTGAATTTTTTATTGCCACGCCTAATGCCAGGTGATCCACTCATTTACTTAGCTGGTGAAGATGTAGGCTTTATGACAACTGAAGAAAAACAACAAGTTTTAGAAGATGCAGGTTTAAATGATCCTATGATCGTCCAATTTGGTCGTTATATACAAAGTATGTTCACAGGTGATTTCGGATACTCTTACCAACAAAAAAGACCTATATTAGAGTTATTAGGGGAACGAATACCTTGGACTTTATTACTAGCAGGTACAAATTTAATAATTGCTACTATTTTAGGTGGTATGTTTGGTGCGATTTCAGCGTGGAAAAGGGGAACGCGTACCGATGTGAATATGTTAACCTTTTTTATGTTTTTAAGTGCTATGCCATCTTTTTGGATAGGGATGATATTAGTATCTATTTTTTCAGCCACTTTAGGGTGGTTTCCTGTATATGGAGCTGAGTCAGGTTGGGCAAATTATACTGGTTGGGACCGTATAATCGATATCCTAAAGCATTTAGCTTTGCCATTGACATCACTTGTTTTGATTTCAGTAACAAATGTTTTTATGACTATGCGTTATTCGATGTTAAACGTGTTAGGTGAAGATTATATTAAGATGGCAAAGGCTAAAGGGGTAAAAGGAAAAACAATAAAATACCGTCATGCCATGCGTAATGCGTTACTACCTGTTGCTACAGTTTTTATGCTGAGTCTTGGATTCATGCTTTCTGGTGCAACTGTTATTGAAACAGTCTTTGCTTATCCAGGAGTAGGACGCCTTATGTTTGAATCGGTTTTAGCTAGGGATTATCCATTAATTCAAGCAACATTTATGATTATTACGCTGAGTGTTATAGTAGCTAACCTCTTAGCTGACTTAATTTACCCATTCTTAGATCCGAAAGTGGGGAAAGGCAATGGATAAACAAAAATGGAGACATTATCTAAAAGTATTTACAAATAATAATCTTGGAATGTTAGGTGTTGCGATATTACTTTTTTATATATTTATAGCGTTGTGTGCACCATTAATTTCTCCCTATGATCCAGCAGCTAGAGTGGGTACGCCTTTTTTAGCACCTAGTAGTGATTTTTTATTAGGAACTAATGATGTTGGTCAGGATATATTGAGTGAATTAATATATGGTACAAGAATCTCAATTTTGATAGGTATAATTGCAGCATTTCTATCTGTTGCTATTGGTTGTTTAATAGGTATTATTGCTGGTTACTATGGAGGAAAAGTGGATGCTTTTTTAATGAGAGTAGTAGATTTAGTACTAGTTATTCCATTTTTACCATTAATGATTTTATTAGCAGCTTTCATTGGACCAAGTTTTTGGAATATCATTTTTGTAATTAGTGTATTAACTTGGGCTGGGCCCGCTCGTGTTATACGTTCACAAGTGTTAACTGTAAAAACAAGAGGTTATGTTGAAGCTGCTAGATCAATTGGAACTAAAATTTCAACAATACTATCTAAACACATTCTGCCTGGAGTAGTACCTATAGCATTATCACAATTTGTACTTGCGGCTAGTCAAGCTATATTGATAGAAGCGTCATTAAGTTTTTTAGGGTTAGGAGACCCTTTCAATAAAAGTTGGGGAACGGTTTTATATTATGCACAAGCACGTGGGGCGTTCTTAACTGATGCATGGTTATGGTGGATATTGCCACCAGGATTATTAATCACTTTACTTGTTATTGGTTTTGCCTTTACAGGTTATTCAATGGAAGAAATTTTAGATCCACGATTACGTAAAGGAGGGAAGGCATAATGGGTGATATTTTAACTGTAAAGAACTTAACAACACATTATACTACTCCAGACGGTCCTGCTGAAGCTGCTGGAGATGTTTCTTTCACTGTTAAGAAGGGTGAAATGCTAGGATTAATAGGAGAATCTGGCTGTGGGAAATCCACAATTGCCTCATCCATCCTTCGCTTAATTGAATACCCGGGTAAAATTGTTTCTGGAGAGGTTATATTAGATGGAATAGATTTAATTCGAGCAAAAGATAAAGAGTTGGAAAAGATTCGATGGAAAGATATTGCTGTTATACCACAAAGTGCAATGAATTCATTAAACCCTGTTTACACAGTTGGAGATCAGATTATTGAATCAATCTTATTACATGAGGATGTAACAAAGAAAGAAGCATTAGAGAGGACTAAGAATTTATTAGAATTGGTTGGAATTGATAAAGGTCGGTGGAAAAGTTATCCTCATGAGTTTAGTGGTGGTATGAAACAGCGTGTCGCTATTGCTATGGCCTTATCATGTAATCCAAAGTTAATCATATCAGATGAATCAACAACCGGTTTAGATGTTTTAACACAAGCCCAAGTCATTGCGTTAATGAAAGACTTACAAGAACGTCTAGATTTATCAATCATTATGATTTCTCATGATCTACCTTTAGTCACTTCTATTTGTGATCGAATTGCAATAATGTATGCTGGAAAAATTATAGAATGGGCCAGTACCAAAGAAATACTTGAAGATGCAAGACATCCATATTCACAAGGTTTATTAAATGCAACACCAGATTTATTAAATCCAGATAAGGAAGTTACATCAATACCTGGAAGTGTTCCCAATTTGGTTCACCCTCCATCAGGCTGTCGATTTAGAGATCGGTGTCAGTTTGTAATGGAAAGTTGTGCAGAAAAAATACCACCATTATTGGAAATAAAAGAAGGTCATCACGTAGCTTGTATTTTGGAAGAAGGTGACGACAATGAATGATAAAAACTTAATTGAAGTTAAATTATTAAACAAAACATTTACAAAGAAAGTAGGTAGGCATCTTTTCAATAGAAAAGTCATTCCAGTTCATGCGGTAAATAATGTATCTTTTGAAGTTAAAAAAGGAGAGACGCTAGGAATTATTGGAGAAAGTGGTTGTGGAAAAACAACTACGGCTCGAATGTTATTACGGCTACAAAAAGAAACCAGTGGAGAAATATATTTTAAAGGTACTGATTTATGCAAATTAAATGAAAAACAGACAGCAAAGTTTCGTTCAAATATGCAAATGATTTTCCAAGATCCTTATGATACCTTAAACCCTGGTATGAGAATTATTGATATTTTAATGGAGCCAATTAATGCTCATTTAAAAGGGCTTTCGCATAAAGAAAAAAAAGCTATGGTTAAAGAATCGATTGAAGCCATTGATTTAAAGCCAGCTGAACGATTTATATATCGATACCCACATGAGTTAAGTGGTGGTCAACGGCAGAGGATTGCTATTGCTAGATCAATAATATTGGAGCCTGACTTTATAGCAGCAGATGAACCAACTTCAATGTTGGATGTGTCTGTTCGCGCCGGTATTCTTAATTTATTATTAAAACTAAAAGAAAAAATGGGTTTAACTATGATGTTCATTACACATGATTTAACAACTGCAAGCTATATGTGCGATAGAATTGCAGTTATGTATCAAGGTGAAATTGTAGAAATTGGAACAACTCAAGAAGTTATAAATTATCCAAGTCACCCGTATACACGGGCTCTCGTTTCCGTCGTAACAGATTTGAATCATTTTATTGATAATAGAGAGCGCATTATTTTGGATGGTGAAGTGGATGCAACGATGGAGAAAAAAGGATGTATATTTGTTAACCGTTGTCCATTCAAAGAAGAACATTGTGAACATCACTCGCCAGATTTCATTCAAAAAGAAGAAAATCATTTTGTTGCATGTAGTTGTTTAGATAAGGTTCCAGCTGGCTTACCAAAAGAACAAATTTTCGATAAAAAACCTGTCTCTTAGTAGGAGGTATATAATGTTCAATGAACAGAGGAAGCTGACAGGTAAGAAGTGGATTTTATTTTTAGCTGTACCAGCTGTAATCGAAAATTTCTTTCAAACAGTAATAGGTTTTGTTGACACTTTTTTTATTGCAAAAATTGGAATTATTGAGGTTTCTGCTGTCGGTATTAGCAATGCTATTTTACAAGTTTATTTTGCCGTTTTTATGGCAATAGGAATAGCAGCCAACATATATATTGCAAGGTTTACAGGCTCAAATAATGAACGACTTTTAAAAATTACGACGTGGCAATCAATTTATTTAGCTTTAATATCGGGAGTTATTTTAGGATTTGTAACATTATTATTTGCAGAACCAATCCTGCGTCTAATGGGTGCTAATGAAAAAGTTATTCAAGCGGGTACAATTTATTTTCAAATCATCGCTGTTCCATCTGTTGTATTAGCACTATCGTTTGTACTAGCAAGTATTATCCGAGGTACTGGTGATACGAAAACTCCTATGAAAGTAAGTATATGGATAAATATAATTCATATTTTTTTAGATTATATTTTCATATTTGGATTCTGGATCATACCCGGATTAGGTATTGCTGGTGCAGCAATTGCAACCGTAATTGTTCGTTTCATTGGGATTGTTTGGTTATTTCGATTTATATTAAAGAACATATTAACTGAAAGCGTTAAAAAGAAATTGAGTTTTGGTTCATTTGATTGGTCTTTCATGAAGAAACTACTTAGTGTAGGTACACCGGCAGCAGGTGAAAGACTAGTTATGCGAGTCGGTCAGGTACTTTACTTTGGATTGATTGTATCACTTGGTACTGCAACATTTGCAGCCCATCAAATTGCAGGAAGTATAGAGATTTTTTCTTATATGATAGGTTATGGGTTTGCGACAGCAGCAACAACAATTGTTGGGCAGTTGATGGGGGCAGAAGAGTATAAGCAAGCAAAAAAATATGCCCATGATTGTGTTTGGATTGCCGTAGGGTTTATGAGTATTGTTGGTATAGGTCTATATTTCAGTTCAGAATTTCTAGCAACTCTATTTACAGAGGATTTCAGTGTGATTAATCAAATTGTTATTGCATTAAAAATTGATGCTTTTATACAACCTATTTTAGCTATTGTACTAGTATTAACAGGTGCCTATCAAGGTGGAGCTAACACCAAGATACCTATGTATATAACAACAGTAGGAATATGGTTAATTCGTACATTAGGGGTATATATACTAGGAGTAGTGTTAGGCTTGGGAATTGCTGGTGTATGGATAGCAATTTTAATTGATAACTTATTCAGAGCAGTCTGGTTAATGTATCTCTTTTATAATGATCGTTGGGTAAAATTAGAAAAATTAAAACAAGTAAGTTGAATACCGTATTGGGGTATGTTAATTTTAAATTAGAGTCAATAAAAGAGGGGTGATAACAAATGAAACAATTATCATTAAATGTAGAGGGAATGTCCTGTGGTCACTGTGTTTCTTCCGTCAAGGGAGGAGTAGGATCACTTGATGGAGTTTCTAATGTAGAAGTTGATTTAGCTAATGGAAAAGTTGATGTTATTTTTGATGATTCTAAAACATCTGAAGACCAAATTAAACAAGCCATTGATGAAGAAGGATACGACGTGGTTGCATAATTATATTCTCCCCATATGTAAACAAATACATATGGGGAATTTTACATAATATAAATAACTCTTATAAACCTTGATTACTTAAGTAAATTTATTTTGTGAAAATTGATTTACCCCTTATATAATTCTGTTAAAAAAATACGTAAGGGGGGTATAGTATATAGTGAGAGGGTGGATGACCATGAATGAAGAAAAAGATATGAAAATTGTGAACCAGGAAGAACCTGTTGTTCCACGAACAAATTCTGAGAAAGAGGCTGTTACTAACAGGCTAAAACGTATAGAAGGTCAGGTTAGAGGACTGCAAAAAATGGTAGATGAAGGTCGATATTGTGTTGATGTGCTGGTCCAAATCTCTGCTGTTAAAGCAGCACTAGATAAAGTTGGCTATCAAATGTTAGAGCGACATGCAAAGATGTGTGTGACAAATGCAGTTAAACAAGGTAATGGTGAAGAGTATATGGAAGAGTTAATGAAAGTGATTAACCAATACTCAAAATAATAGGAGTGAAAAACATGGGGATTGAAGAAAAAGAAAGAAAACAAACCCAGTTGGACATAACAGGAATGACTTGTTCAGCATGTTCAACAAGAATAGAAAAAGTTTTAAATAAAATGGATGGTGTTGATGCGAATGTCAATCTGTCTATGGAGAAAGCTTCCGTGACGTATGATGAAGAGCAAACGACTGTTAATAATATAGTAGAACGGATTCAAAAGTTAGGATATGGAGTACAAGAAGAGAAGGTTGAATTGGATATCAGAGGGATGACTTGTGCGGCATGCTCAACCCGTATAGAAAAAGGTCTTTCACGTATGGAAGGAATTTCTCAAGCGAATATTAACTTAGTTTCAGAATCAGGTACAATAGAATATACACCTGGTGTCGTAACTATTGACGATTTATTAGCAAAAGTTAAGAAATTAGGGTATGAAGCATTTGTAAAACAAGAAGATAATGATGAAAATCAATCACATAAAGAAAAAGAAATTCGCAATAAGAGGAATAAATTTGTTCTTTCAGCAATTTTGTCCTTTCCATTATTGTTAACTATGCTAGGGCATATGCCTTTTGATATCGGCCTATCAGCACCAGCATTTATAGAATATCCTTGGACTCAATTCGCCCTTGCGGCTGTTGTTCAATTTTATATCGGTTGGCCGTTTTATACAGGTGCGTATCGTGCGTTGGTCAATAAAAGTGCTAACATGGATGTACTTGTCGCACTTGGTACGTCAGCTGCCTTTTTTTATAGCGTTGTTCAAACATTATTATGGCAATCTGAAGCAATTATGCACGCCAAGCTATATTTTGAAACGAGTGCAGTCTTGATCACATTAATTATTCTAGGTAAATATTTTGAAGCATTAGCCAAAGGACGAACAACTGCAGCTATTTCTAATTTATTAAAACTTCAAGCAAATGAAGCAACGATCTTGCGCGATGGTAAAGAAGAGCGTGTACCAATTGAGCAAGTGCAAGTCGGGGATTACATTATTGTTAAACCAGGTGAGAAGATTCCTGTTGATGGAGAGGTTACTAAAGGTACGACGTCTATCGATGAATCCATGATTACAGGAGAATCGATACCTGTAGATAAAAATGAAAAAGATCCAGTCATAGGTTCTACAATTAATAAAAATGGAACAATCACGATGACTGCTAAAAAGGTCGGAAAAGACACCGCATTAGCAGGTATTATTAAAATTGTTGAAGACGCACAAGGGTCGAAAGCACCTATTCAACGAATGGCCGACAAAATCTCAGGTATTTTCGTACCTATAGTTGTAGTCATTGCTATCGTAACATTTGCAGTATGGTTCTTCACCGTAGACCCGGGAGTATGGTCATCAGCGCTTGAAGCATCAATTGCAGTATTAGTCATAGCATGCCCATGCGCTTTAGGTCTTGCTACACCAACGTCAATCATGGTTGGTTCAGGTCGAGGAGCAGAGCAAGGTATCCTATTTAAAGGTGGAGAGTATTTAGAAGGCACTCAAGCAATTGAAGCAGTTTTACTCGATAAAACAGGAACCATTACTGAAGGTAAACCACGTGTGACAGATGTTTTGACTTTATCAGGCAAAGAGGAAGACTTTTCATTAGTTGCATCAGCTGAAAAACGTTCAGAACACCCTTTGGCTGAAGCGGTTATCGCTTATGCAACTGAAAGAGAAATTACAGTAATAGATCCTGCTTCGTTTGAAGCAGTCTCTGGACACGGTGTTTTTGCAAAAGTTGATGGCTATGATGTTTACGTTGGTACTCGTAAGCTTATGAATGAAAGAGGAATTAACATAAGTGATGCTGAAGACCAGATGAAGAACTTTGAGCAAGAAGGAAAAACAGCTGTTCTTGCTGCCATTGACGGAGAAGTTCGTTTTTTAATTGCAATTGCAGATACTGTCAAACAAACCTCAAAACAGGCTATAAAAGATCTGCAAGGCATTGGAATAGAAGTCTATATGATGACTGGTGACAATACGTTAACAGCAAAGGCTGTAGCTAAAGAATTAGACATTCCTAATAATCACGTTTTTGCCGAAGTTTTACCAGAGCATAAAGCAGGTAAAGTAAAGGAGCTACAAAATATCGGTAAAAAAGTAGCGATGGTCGGTGACGGAATTAACGATGCACCTGCATTAGCAACAGCTGATATTGGAATGGCTATTGGGACTGGAACAGATGTTGCGATTGAAGCAGCAGATGTAACTTTAGTAGGCGGTGATTTATCTAATATTTCTCATGCCATTAGATTGAGTAAGAAAACGATGCGTAATATAAGACAAAATTTATTTTGGGCTCTTTTCTATAACAGTTGTGGGATTCCGATTGCAGCTGTAGGTCTTCTGGCACCATGGGTCGCAGGTGCAGCGATGGCATTTAGCTCTGTATCGGTTGTAACTAACTCACTTAGATTGAAAAAGCTAAAAGTTTAATAATTTTTAGAATTTTTTATGAAGCTTGTTGACAAAAGCCTTCTGAAAACAGTCAACAGGTTTTCTTTTTTTTCTATACTTATTTTTTAAAAAGGATGCATTGCAGTTTTAAATAACTTCTAGATATGATGTAGCCCCGTGACGTCCATGAAGGGACTACAATTCTATTTAATAAATTTTAATAGACGGGTACATTATTTTATCCCTCATAATAGCCTTCTAATTTTTTTCGCTATATAATTTACTACATACTTAATGAAAAGGCCATAATAGATATAAAAATTATATTTGGATTAATAAATGGCTTTCAAGAACAGATTGAAAGTGAATTGGATGATCTAAATATGATAAGTCAAAGTCATGTATCATTAGTAATGGATGAATTAGACCCTTATTACAAACAAGAGAAACCATTAGAAGAGATGCCTGACTTTACAGAATTCAGATTATCAATGGAGAGAAAAGGTATTAACTACATGATGTTAGTCAATATTCTAAAATACCTTAAATCAAAAGGAGCTTATGAATTAGAGATTGATAAGTTAGGCAATTTTAAAATTAATGAATTTGATATTTAAAGCACTCATTTTATTGAGTGCTTTTTTAAACTCTCACACTTTTTTAGAACTACCCACCTACCTAACATAAACATCTTTTTTTAGATACTAGATTCAATCAAGTGATTAACCTGCTATTTGTCCGCATTAATTAAATAATATTTCACCCTGACATACGGAAGAGGGGAGGAGAAAAAAGACTGAAGCCTACCACTCATTTAATTTAACTCATGTATATGAGTTTTACGATCTATTCCCATAACTTAGGACAAGAAAAAAGATAGATCATATCTATTGTCCATCTATTACAACGCTTATAACACCCTCCTATATGGATTACTATATCGTTTTGAATAGCACATGTAACATTAAATCTCATGTTCACTTGAATGTACTATGTAATATGAAACGATCTATGCAACGCTATGCTACATTCCTATATGCATGACTACATATATTGGGATATTAACCTTCAGAACACTTGTAATAAGTTTTTACAGAGATATTCCTGTATGCCTTTTATTAATGGAATACCATATTAAAAATTAAAATCTAGTTTTACGTTAATTTTCATGTTAAAAATAACATCGCACTTGAAAGATGACGATACATCGTAATGCAGATTCCATAACATCATTTAGGGAGGGTTTTTAATGACCATCAAAGAATTACACGAAGTATATTTTGAAACGAAAATAGATGCAGAAGTTTTAGACGTTGTTTTAAATTTAGCTGATGATGTGAACTACACGAAAGAAGATGGGGCAAAGAACTTTTGAACATTTTGAACCATCATAATTTATTAAATGAGAGGATATTAGATAATGACAACATTTACAAATGAAATTAAAAAAGGTGTCGCTATTGTAGATCGTGGAGGAGAAGATGAGCACATCGTAGCCAATGAAAAAACAATGAAAATGAGCGAGAAAGATGTAGTATTCATCATGTTAAGAGGGGAGAGCTTCAGGGAATCAAAATAAATGGAAGCTCCAATATTATCCGCATTAATTAGAGGATAGCTTATACGCTATCCTTATTATTTTTTTTGAGATTAATCTATGCAGTTAATAATCGTGTTTTACCCTTCTTATCCTGAGTTATTTTAACTTTTCTATATCATCCACTAACCCCTTATCCTTATATAGAGGAAAAAAGTTACTATTTGTCGAAAAAAATGATTAGGGGGGGGTATTATGAGCGAATTTGGTAATATACAATCAACTGATGAAGAGATTAAAAATTCTAGACAATTTTACCATCTAGATAGAATTGGAAGTTTAGAAATTGGTAAAGAAATATCACTAAATCCTATATATGTTAATTCGAATTCTAAAGAGATCTCAAATCACATTAAAGAATTATTTAAAGAGGGTATTAGTAAACATGGACTACAATATATTAATGCTCTTCAAGGTAATAATGCACAGACTGAATGGTTCTTTGAATATGTACGCAGAAGTAATTTTCAAGACAAGCCATCCAGGTTTCAGTCGTTTTTTGGATTTTCAACACTTGATGATATAGAAAGGATGAAATCTAAGCTTAATATTAGTGGAGGAACAATATACCTTGTGCAAAGTAGCCAATACTTTAGAGCAGATATGAACTTGTTAGGTATTCAGCAATCATATTTAATGTTTTCCCTACTTGCTAATATTTACTGGTCAGGTGAAACATATAAAGAATTAAATTCAAAATTTGGTTTTAAACCGTTATGGGAATATCTGTTAACAGGGGAAATAAAAATAATTGATAAGATTCATAACTGATGAAATGGAAACATAGAGTATTATAATTGGTTCTTTTTTTAAATGGTCATCAATTGCATACTTATTTTTAATCATTATTATATAGTATATAAAAATGAAAAGACCCCTCAGGCCTTGCGACGAAAGGGGTCTTTGGGGTTTGGCACCCTATGACTCCGAGTGGGCTCGAACCACCGACCTCCACCCTGTCAATTAAGAGGTATTGTTCAACCTCTTTTCACCCGATGTAATTTATAGTGACCAAAAACCTCTTTAAATCAGCGTTCTTAAGTGTTTGTAAATGTACTATTTCCCTCTTAATCACTTTTAGTTTTTTCTGCTTGTTCCCTTTTTGCCGACAAAATGCCGACAACTTATTCTAATGTTGAGCAACTTACTTTATTTGTTTCACAGAAATAAAGATTTAGAGAGTTAGTTTATATTATTTCATTATATTAACGTATTTTGATAGATTAACACCTTTTCTCACTTCTGTCTTGTAAGATTCACTAATTCCTGAAATGCTAACAATTTCAGCGATATTATAATCATTTCGTAAGATTTCGGTTCCATATTTAATTCCAAATAGATGAATAAATGTCACTTGTTCTTTTGGAGGAGCAGAGTTATACATATCTTTTAATAATTTTCCAAGCTCAGCTTTTCTCAATGAATTTCACCTCATTCTTTAATTGTAACTTTAATAATATATTTTTTTAATATTCATAGAAGTATTAGAAAAGTAATGATTATTCTAAGAGGGAGTTATGACATTTAAGTGGGAGTAAATAATTTCGATGAATCATACCACTAGTAATTGTCAAACGGATGAATCTCCTATATTAAAATGGGATGAATGTGATTTTATAGTTATGATACTATTGGATTATTTATTATAAATATAAAATGCACAAATGATTAAACTGCTATTATTATAACAAGAAATTTAAGTAACGGAACTCAAATTTGCACTTAACCTTTATGATTTTTCTTTTTGTTTCCATAGATGGATTAATATGAGAATATGGTACTATAATGATAAGTGACTTTAGCAATGACCTAGCGAGGAGATGTTTTCATGTCATTAACGAGCAAACTTAATGCGAAGAATCAAAAAGATAAACACTTTAAAAACATTTTATTATCGGTTGCACCTTCTAAGCAGGATTTCTTTACACAGAGCGGTTTGGAACCGTTCTCAAGAAATTATAATTATTTTGTAGTAAATGAATTGAATAATACATATGACTCAGGTTTGGTGGGTACTGCATTCGATTACCTTGCTCGCTTTAGAATTAGTAAATTTATAAATAAAAATGATGCAGTTTATGACCTCGTTGCTCTAAAAGGATTTGACAAGTTGAAAAGATATAGAGAATTAGATGACGATGAATATTTAAAATAGTTAATCCTGTATTAGAGTATTTGAAAAGCGAATCAGTTTCTATAAATACCATTTATGACTCAGCGGTTCATTTAGCTAAGTTAGAACAATTCTCAAGAAGTAGAGTAAGAGAAGAAAAAATCGATGTAAATTACATCATGTTTCAACCAGCAACTAAAAATGTGTTGAATGAACTAGACGGTCTATTAAATGTTTTTGAGAAGAATTTCATCGTGCCTGAAATAATAAAAAAAAGAAGTAAAGTTGTATTTAACCCGAAATTTGGTGCTGCTTCATTGTTGGTGAATGGTGCAGATGCTGATGTATTTATTGACGATACCTTATATGATTTCAAAACAACCAAATATAATGAATTTAATCAATTAGATAACTTACAGTTATTGGGTTATTTTTTCTTGAATGAACTTGCAATAGAAACTATGTCCGATATCGATTATAACTATCAACATATGAACATAAAAAAAATTGCATATTATAAAGCTAGATTTGGAGAGATTGAATATATTAAAGTTGCTAATCTATTAAATGAGCAGACAATACAGAAGATAATGATGCAATTAGCAGATTATTTTAAAGGTAATTATGGAAGCCTCCATTCATCAATTTGGGCAGATAATGAACATACAAAGGAATTGATTGAAAAAATAAGAACAGGAGAATTATATAATAGAGATTAAGTGAGTTAAAGAAAGGATTGTCTAATATGTCTTCAATAGAGTTAATGTTCGAAAATATCTATCACAAAAAAACAAAAGAATACTTTGAAGAGGTCCTCGACTCATATACAACTGGTAATTATCGTTCAGCAGTTGTAATGTTATATTCTGTTGTTGTATGTGATTTAGTTTATAAACTTAAAGAACTTTATGAGAAGTACGAAGACGATACTGCTGAAGAAATACTTGAAATCATTAGGGAGGAACAACGAAAGTCTTCAACTTCCCCTGATTGGGAACAAAAGTTGATTAACTTAGTATTTGAGAAAACAAATTTATTAGATAATGTAGTTAATGAAAATATCAGACATCTGAAACAACATCGTCATTTATCTGCTCACCCTGTACTTAATGAACTTGATATTTTATTTATGCCAACTAAGGAAAATGCAAGGAGTCACATTCGTAATATGCTTGAAGGTTTGTTAGTTAAATCACCAATCTTTTCAAAAGATGTATTTGACTTCTTTATGGAAGATATTGCGGAAAATCAAGAATATTTTCCCAAAAAAGAAGATGATAATCTTGAAAAATATCTTGATACAAAATATTTTAAATACTTTAATAAAAATTTAGAGGAGAAAGTATTCAAAGCATTATGGAAGTTTGTATTTAGAAAAGAAGATGATGATGGAGAACAATTTAAGAACAATAGAGTTATCAATTACAGAGTTTTGACAATTATGTTTAAGCGGAATAGAGTGAATTTATTTCAGATAATTAAAGAAAATACTTCTTACTTCAGCCAAATTTCAAGAAATAATATCAATATAGAAAAAATGATAGATTTTCTTGCAACATATGATGGAGTTTTTAATTTGCTGGAAGACCATTCAAAGCAACTTATAAAGGAAAAAGTAAAAACTAAATACTCATTCCAAATTAAGAGTCATTTTTTATATGATAATCCAGTAGAACATTTTAAAGAATTATCAATTGC
The DNA here is from genome assembly GCF_042685285.1 of Piscibacillus salipiscarius. NCBI lineage: Bacteria > Bacillati > Bacillota > Bacilli > Caryophanales > Bacillaceae > Piscibacillus > Piscibacillus salipiscarius. Next base: position 50,781 of record NZ_JBHUMZ010000050.1, read on the forward strand.
ACTACACAAAGAACGATATGATTACTCGCCATATAGGTTGGAATATTTAATAACTCCTCCTCAAATAAAGTTTTTAGAAGAACTTTCTAATAGTCACAACTGTTCCGAGGAATTTTTTGACTTTATTATAGAACATCATTGTTATAGTGGTTCATTTGATGAAGCAGATATTACATTTATGAGATGTATAGAACCTTATTTGGACAAATTTTCAAGAGGAAATATTATTGAACTATTAAGTGGAATAAATTATAATAACCAACTTTTTAATAGAAGTGCTGCAGAAAGTGACAATACTAAAATTAAGAGGTACGCAGATAAAAAATTAGGTAAAAAATTCAATTACAGTAAATATGAAAATTTGAAATTTAGCGATATAAATTCTAATAAATAACAACTTAACAATAAATAAAAAGGTGTTTTATAAAATGGAGAATAATAAAGTAGATAGAACAACTAGGTTAATTGTAACATTAACAATGTTTGGTGGAACCTGGTTTTTACTAAAAAATGTTTTTAAATCATGGGTTAATATTTTTTCTTCAAGTGCATATACCCAATCTTTTATTAGTATAGAGAATATAATATCTGTGATATCATTTACAGTAATATTAACAATAATAATAAAGGTAATCCTTTACATTTATGCAGAGCTTAAAACTTTTCAAATGTTTGAAAGTGAGGAAGAAAAACAAACAATTTATAAGAGCGCAGATATTAAATTTAATGATATCTTTAAAACTATTAAAAAGTGTGCTTATGCAATACTTGGAGTAGCACTACTGTTTGGTATTTTTGAATTGTTTAATGACCCCAATTTATTAGGGTATTTTATACTTGGCGCTTTATTAGCCTTAATATTTTTTATTATTTTATTCTTTGTCAAAAAAGAGAAATTAAAAAAAGTTGTATCAAAAGCTGAAAAAATTGAAGAAACTATAGCACCCTATGGTTCTCTAATATATATAAGTTTTCTGGCACTATTTGTAGGTATCTGTATAACATTAGTTTCATTCAATCAAAATCAGTTTGTTGAGGTTAATTTTAAAGATAACAATGAAAATATAGCTTTGGAATTAATTGTGCAAAACATGGAGAATATAGAAGCTACAATTAATATTGTTAATGATAAAGAAAATATATCGCCAAATGTTATTAGATTAGATAATAATGACTTTAATAGAAATGTAATTGAGGTATATGATGATACAAAAACAGATAATTATAAGTTCTACATAAAAAAATCTAGAAATCAATACACCCATTCATTGGATTTATCAGAATATATTATAGACGGTCGAAATGTTGTAGAAATTAAAATTATTAGTAATCAGATGTCGAGAAATAAGGTTGTTAAAATAGAGAATGAAATTGAAAAAAACGAGTCAGAAATTACATTTTCAGAGGATAGTTTTATTGTTAATCCTTAAAAACATTGAATGTCACTACAAAAAAACTTTTAATATTTGACTAGCTACATCAAGCTACAACGATAATATTATGAAAGTGCCCAAATAGGGATTTGATTATAATTTTTTAAAAACCCTTGAATAATAGGAAAGTTATTATTCAGGGGTCTAATATAAACAATATAAAGGTATTTTAGAGAATATTAAAAAACACCTAATTATTTGTCAGACCTTTATGATATATCACTTAAAGTAATTAATTGAACATTATTCTGATGTAATTCATTTTTTAGGGAGCAGAACTGGTTGTAATCCAAATCAATAAAGTGACTGCTATGCACGACAATTACTTCTATTTCACCTAACTTAGCTATTTTGATGAGTTGAGAGAAGTTTTTACGTTCAGTATATTCGTCATTCATATAATCTTCGAAATATGCGGAATACCCTAGTAGAATCCCGTATTCGTGACAAAATTCCATTAGGCTTAGTAGTTGATTAGTTTTCATTTTATCATTGTAATACCTTACATAGAATGCACAACGTTTGTATTGAAGTTCATTGAATTCCATTTTTATCACCTCATCATTTTGATTGAATGGACCTATTCTAGCTGGTAGCATTATATTTGTAAAATCAAATAATATATTTAATAGGTAGAATAAAAAACAAATTATATTAGCTAAAATGACAGATGAAATCACAAACAAGAGGTGTAACAAATGGAAAAAAACTTTATTGTAGAAGTTTGGGGAGATTTTACCGAATATTCAACTGAGGTATTTTATACTCGCCAAGAGGCAGAAGAATACTTTAAAAAAATCAGAGCATCATTGAATTCTACTCGTTTTATTAAAGGAAGTACTACAATAACTGATAATGAAGATGAGAACAATTGTGTGATATTAACTGATGCGCTCAAAGATTTAGGTGAATAAACTTCTACATTAAATTGAAAATACAAGGAATAGGTATATGCATTAGATGGTATATATTATTTATAATGGATTTATTGTATATAACAAATTTATTGTATATAACAAATCTATTATAGGAGATATATCTTATATGTAAAATTTATATGTTAAATAGGATTAATAGTTTTTTGAATGTTGTAACGTACTTAAGTGCTGGTACTAAAATATATAATATTGAACTGATTATAAAGAATACACGTAAAGCTTTATAAATGATAAGTATTAATATAATATTGTAAAAAAATGAGCATCTTTCAAATAAAAGTGGTGTTTGATATAAAAATTGTTATAAATAAAAAATCGTTTAAACGTTAAAGTTTAAACGATTTTCGCTTATTAGTGACTACTCTATATGTTCTTGTAAATTAAAGCGATTCTCTTTAATCCATTTTTTAATTAATCGGTCATTTAATAATCCTTTTTCTTTAGCAAATTGATGAGATTGCTTAATTAGATTTACAGCGAGGAAATAATATATCGATATTAAGGATAAAATTAAACATATACATAATATTTGCAACTTTAGTAGCAACATAATATCTATTTCGTTAAACATTATTATTACTCTCCCTTCAAAAGAGTTACTATAGATTATAAGTTATTTCCAGCTGGATGCCAATAATGCTAACATTTATATTCATTAGTCTGTATATCGTTTATATATATATTTAGATGATTGTAAATCTTTTAGGTTTTAAAATAATGACAAACGGTGAGTTAGGAAGAGAAGTGCAACGGCTAGTATATCCCCCCTCCGCACATAAAAATAGACTTTATGTACGAAAGGGAGATAGTTCTATACTTTATAATGACCGACGGAGCCGTCAGTGTGTCGAATGTATCCGTATAGCAGCGTTATAAACGCATACTAGCATATTGTGCCCTGGTCCAGCTTTACCACACATAGTAGGAAAGAAAATCCCTCTAACTGCTAGTACTATCCCTGCCTAATGGCACTGGGACGGTTTGACCTCCAAATTTGGAGCTTCAGGGAAGTCGCCAACTCTATGACCTATATGGTGTATCTAAATTGTTGCTCACCATATAAGCAGATGCACCTCTAACGTGCGACATCTCCGTTATGGCGAGTAACGGGAAGAGGCTTACTACCAACCTCTTATTTTTTTGTACGGTAGTTTTATATAAAAAAGCCCTTCCCTGATGTTAAAATGGAAAGGACTCATCGATACGTAAAATTTGTATTTTATTATTTATATGGTATAGTTACGTATCTAAATATGAAATTTTAGTCCTTTTAACTACCTCCGTACAGCCATACGTTGAGGTAGTTTTTTATATGTATTTAATAATGTAATTGAATTATATATTAGGATTATATAAAGTCAAATTTTGAAACAACGACTTTATTTAATCGACAAATATATCTTTATTTATCGATAAACTGAGGTTAGTTAAATTTATATATTTCCATATACCAATTCCAATTGCATCTGCAGTATTGTTATCGATGTCAGTAACTATCATTTCATTACAAATAAATTTGTACCATGTACTTTTTTTAGCATTTTCTAATCCATAAAATTTACAAACAAGATGTCTCCACGAATTAACCTGAACTAAACTTGTGCAAATCTGTAAATTAAAAAAGTAATACAATAAGTAAAACTGCATTTGTGCCAACTTTTTATAAACTTTTATCCCACTTCTTGCTTGGTAATGAATGTCTTCTATAACAACATCGGTTATTTTATATTTAGAGAGTAGTTTATCAAGTTGCACTTTAACTGTTATTATGCGGTCAAAATAGTTTAAATTATTGTCTAATTTAAACCGACCGTATTCTAATTGTATATAAGTTTTATTTTTAATTTGAAATATTGAATATCCTGTTGTTGTTAAAGCTGGGTCAATCGCTAAAATAATTGTTTTAATCACCACTCACTTTAAAAATATTTAAGTCATTATATATTGATAAAGATAAATGTCAAATTAAGATATAAGAATGAGCCTAATTTCGATATAAAAAGGTTTCATTATATAATTTTGCATCTTATTTAAAAAGAGGTGCATTATTTTGAAATCTAAGAGTGAGTTTGATGTAAAAAGAGGAATGATATTATTAGCAAATTTAAAAGGTTTATTAACATCCAAATATGGTACTTTAAAGCCAGTACTAGTTATACAAAACGACAAGGGAAATAAACATAGTCCTTGCACAATTGTCGTAGTATCTAATGGGGAAAAAGATAAGAGAGGATTTTTTGTGTGGGATTTTGATTTAGTATTTACGATAGACAAAAAGAGATTACAATCATTTATTGGATATATTCTTTCTGATGAGTTATGGAAAATACAGGATACTTTAAATCAAAGCTTGATAAGTGTAAAACAGTCGTAATAACATGGCTGTTTTTTTGTTTGTTTATTTGTACTGTTACTAACTTAGCGAATGTATAGGGTAACATTAGTACAAAAGAGTAGGAGACCATAAAGCAGGACAGACAGAGGAGTAGTAAGGAAAGGAGACAGAAATGTCTCCTTTTTTAAATTGAATGTATAATATTGTATACTTGTAGTTAATATTCCTTAATTAGGAAGGAGAAAGAAAAACTCGCATAATAGGAGGATTATAAGTGTTAGAAAATTTCAAAGGGTTTATTGGCTACTCTGATGAAGAGTTTAAAAATTTGTGGGAAAATGCCTTAGTTGTAGTAGATACCAATATCCTAATTTATTTCTATAAGTTTTCATCTAAACAATCTGAGACCTTGTTTAATATACTAATGAGATTAAAAATTGAAGAGAGGTTGTGGATTCCTCATCAGGTAGCATTAGAATACTTTCACAATTATGAAAGCAATATGTCCAAGCAAACAGAAGGATATAACTCTTTAAAGGAAAAACTCCTTAAACTAAACAAGGATGCTGAGAAAGCATTTTCGACAATTGAAAGCTCACATCCTTACATAGAAATATCCAAATTCAAGTATTTTATAGATGAGTTGAAAAAATCAATTGATGAGGTACAAGAAAAGATAACTGAGGAAATTAATGAGTTACCAAAAGCTGAATATACAGAGAAAAAGGTTTTGGAGTTGATGGATGGAATTGTGGGACATCCATATACCCAAGATAAGATAAATTCCATAGAAAATGAAGGTGGAGAAAGATACCATAATGAGGTTCCACCAGGATGGGAAGATGCGAAAGACAATAACAAAGAAAATATAAGAACTTATGGTACATTGAAATATACTCAAAAATATGGTGACTTAATTTTATGGAATCAAATGATTGACAAAGCTAAAGGTGACCAACATTCAACTCCAATAATTTTTATTACTGAAGATAAAAAAGAAGATTGGTGGGAAAAAGATAAAAGAGGTATCAAAAGACCTCAACCTAATTTGATTCATGAATTTTTAGAAAAAACATCACAAAAATTTTATATGTATAGAATAGATGAATTTGTTAAGTATGCAAGAGAATATTGGGGCGATGGTGTACCAGAGCAAGAAGTAGAGAACTTTAACAAAGAGCTGGAACATATAAGAAAATCAGATGATAAGGTAGAAGAAATGAAGAGAAAAAATGCTAAATTAATGGCATACAGAATAGGTGTAGTGTCTTCTCTTAGTAAGCAGTTCAAAGATGTACAGATAAATAAGTTAATGGAATATTTAGTTGAGGAGGAGAAAGCTCACTTTAAAAATGAATTAAAAATTGCTTTTAGTGAGAATGATAAGGCTTTTTCTACTCATATTTATGATGATGCAATTTCATGGGCATTAAATATAGCATCTCCAAGAATAGTGAATAAAGCCATAGACTTAATCTCTACTCTTGGAACTTTAGATTATACTAAAGCAAATGAATATAGAGATAGAATGTATAGTGAGATGCCTGATGAAACAGTACCAAAAGGTATTATGCTCTTAGAGTTTGTTGAAAAGCTTAAAAATGAAATTTATGAATTAGAGGATGATGGTTTACCATTTTAGATGTTTTTAAGATGTGAGGGTGGAGCTTTATTGCTCTTTCCTTTTTATTGTAAGAATTAGGTGTGGCAAGTGAGGGGAGAGGTTCAAATAATGATGAACAAAGAAGATTTTGCTAGGTACTTAGAGACTCAGGCTAAATTAAAGCCTTATTCCATAGGTAGATATGCAGGAGCAATAGACACTATATCCTCTGAGCTAGAAGGTTATGGACTGGAGGATAAGAATCTATATAATCTGAATGACTCTACATTTATAGATGTAATTCTTTCTAATCCTGAATTTATAAAGAAAAACAATAAAGGAAATAGAATGTATAGTACAGCTTTCAAGCATTTCAAAAGATACATAGAACATAGTAATGCTAGGGGATTTCAAGCAGAACTATTAAAGGAAGAATTGGACTTTGAGCAATATTTACATAAGAAACCTGATAAGGACAATATAAGAAACATTGTAGACAAGCCTATTGAGAAGCCAACTCATAAATCAGTAAGCAATAGGAAAGTGTGGTATAGAGACCCTAGATATGCAAGTGAGGCTGTTGCTTATGCTAATTATCTATGCGAGGTCAATAACCAACATCAACACTTTATCTCTAAGTTTAATCAAAGAAATTATGTAGAGGCTCATCATTTAATCCCTATAGCATTTCAAGAGCATTTTGATTTTAGCCTAGATATACATGCTAATATAGTTTCTTTGTGTTTAATCTGCCATAAAAAACTACATTATGGGCTGCTTGAGGAAAAGAAAGAAGTCTTAAAAAGTTTATTCAGTAGCAGAAGTGACAGACTGAAAGCCAGTGGGATTAATATTAGCTTAGAAGAACTTTTCAGCTATTATAAAGATTAATTACTGGAGGTGGATGTCTTGCCTCATTACTTAAAATTCTATTAATAATTTTATGTTGAGTACATAAAAGACACGCTGGTTTGTATGCGTGTCTTTTATATTTCACTTAGTTTTTCGAGATATTTCCTTTTATCTAACATTGACGGGCTAGCGTATCTCTGGGTGGTATTCACATTACTATGACCCATTAAGTTAGCCAAAATATTTATTGGAATAGTGGTATTTTGTAATAAGTTATTAGCAAAACTTGCTCTAAATCTAATAGGATATAGCTTAATGTTTGCCTTTTCCCCAATTCGATTGAGAATTAGTTGAATTCCACGTACGCTTAACTTTTCACTACGTTGTGAGATAAAAACGTAATTACTTCTCCTGTGGTAAATTTTTTGTGATTTTCCCCTTTCCTTTAGCCATTCATTTAATGATTCAACTACGTCTGAACTAATTGGAATATATCTACTTTTTTTCCCTTTGCTGTTTCGAATTAATATTGTCGGGTTTTCTTCCAATGACATATCACATATTAGGAGGTTTGATATTTCTGAAACTCTTGCCCCAGTTTTTAGCAAGATAAGTACAAGGGTGTATGCTAGTGTATTAGTTTCTCTTGCAACAGCTAAAACCCTAAGTTCTTCTGTCCTCGTGAGATATTGGTTTTCAAAGTGTTCTTCTACTTTTATTAACTTAATTTTAGAGGAAGGATTATTCTGTATTACTTTTTGAATTAGTAGAAAGGAATAAAACGTTTTTATTGAAGATAATTTCTGATTAACAGAGGTGGGAGCATAATTTTCATTTAAATACTCCCTATATTCTTTTATTTCTCTAAATGAAACTATTGCTAAATCAATTATTCCATAATTTACATTCAACCAACCTTCGAACTTACTCAGTGAATCTATATAGCTATTTATGGTTCTGGTACTTCTATCCTCGTTTTCTAAGAAGTTTTCAAATTCCTTCTGATATTGCATAAGAACCCTCTCCTTTAAAATATTATACGCTCAGTTTATTTTGTCATTATAACGATGAGTTATAATTAAAAGACATGGAATCTTATCATAATCCCCTGCTTTTTCCAAGAACTTATCGTATAATGGTAATTAAATGATAAGTATGTAGAAGAACAAGGAGGAGTAATGATGAGTATTCAAACAGTAGAAACAGGACTTGACTTAGGAACGAAATTTTTAACCAATCAGTCAGCTTATTTTTTAGGGCTGCTAATGGCAAATGAACAAACTCAATCAAACAATAATGTATATTGGCAAGCACCTGTACGGCATAACCCAACACATTATAACTATCAAGATTTGGAAGAACATTATAATTACATAAAGGAAATAGCAAGGTTTTTAGGCAAAGATGACCTAACGCAATTAACTGATTTCTATATAGAACAAGGTTTTCCAATTGTTAAATTTAATGCAGGAAAAAAGGGAGTTGTTACTCTCTTTGAACAAACTAGTGAGAGTTATGATATTGAACAACTAGTTAATGACATTACTGACCCATTACTAAGTTCAGATGTCAGTGTGAAAAGAGCGTTCTTAGTTGGAGTTTTTGATGGTAGAGGTTCTTACGATAAAACAGCTAAATTTATTGCACTAGATTATAATAATGATGCAATTAGAGACATAGTAGCAAATGTATTAAATGATTTAGGAATTGAGGCAAATATTAATTCTAAGGCAACTGCTAGAGTCAGAAGAGATAGTACTTCAGCTCCAAGAAAGAAACAAATAAGAATTAAACATATAGAATTCCTGTTAAATATTGGATTCATTTCTCCGACTCGTTTTAATAGTGCAACAAGTAATTTACCAAGTCATTATGACTTAATGAATTCAAGCGATATACTACCAAGTCTAAAATATATTTCTAGTAATCAAGATACATTATTTTAGTTAATGAGACGTAACAAAATTGGAGGATAAGTATGGGTAAAAATATCATTTACTACGGACCACCTGGAACTGGAAAAACATACATGATGCAACAACTAAAATCTAATTATACAGTTTTCAATATCAGTGATGAAGAAATAGTTAATGCTTATATTGATACATCTGAGGAATGGTTATTAATTACTTTAATTCTACTTCAGGGAAATAATTTAATGTCTAGCGATAAAATACAAGAAAAAGTTGATACATTGTCAATTCCTTCAACACATGAATTAAATAAAGGAGTCTCATCAATATTAAATAAACATTCAACAATTATTTCAAGTATGTTTACACCAGAAGAACCTCAAGTATTTACTCAGAAGGATGACAAATGGTTTGTAGCGTTAGACAATCTATTATCTTACGATTATCAGTTTTACAAGAATTATCTTTTGGAAGAAAGTGTAAAAGAAAGATATAAGTTTGTTACATTTCACCAATCATTTGTTTATGAGGATTTTGTAGAAGGAATAAGACCCGTGATTGACGATGAGGATATGGCTGAAAGTGGAGAAATTAAATATACTGTTCAACCAGGCGTTTTCAAACAATTATGTAATGAAGCATTAGCTGATTCACATAATCGCTATGCGATATTCATTGATGAAATAAACCGTGGTAATATCTCAGAGATATTTGGTGAATTAATTACTTTAATTGAAGAAGATAAACGTTTGGAAGAAGTTAATCAGCTCATGGTAAACCTTCCATATTCGAAAGAAAAATTTGGCGTACCTGAAAATATTGACATAATCGGTACTATGAATTCAGCAGATAGAAGTATTGCTTTGATTGATGTTGCATTAAGAAGAAGGTTTGAATTCATTAATACAACTTTTAACCTTAACTTACTTTCAGACAAAATAAAAAGTTTTGAGTTGGAGCCAACCAATATTGACGGAATAGACTTAGTTAAGCTTTTAGAAGTGATTAATAAGAGAATTGAAGTGTTGTTGGATTCAAACTTTGTAGTTGGTCATGCATATTTTATGAATGTCAGGTCTTTCATAGATATAAGGGAAGTCATAGTCAGTCAAATAATACCTTTACTGGAAGAGTATTTTTACGATGATTTGCAAAAAATCCAACTGATATTGAACGATTTAGATGAAGATGGAGAAATAAAAGATGATGCTATTTATCGACATGAGGAATTGGAAGTAGCAGAATTATTTGATTTTCTGGGTGATTATGAGTTTGAGGATAAGAGAAGTTATTATACAAGTAATAGTATTAAAAAAAGTTCAATTATTAAAGTCTATTCTAATTAAAGAGGTATATTTATGAATTTAGAAGTAATTGAGCACCAAAAAATTTTCATCTCCAATGTTAATAATGAGAGTAGATGCCAAATCTCTAGACAAGACGCAGAGTACCTAAAAAGAATTGAAATTAACCAAGGCAAACAAATATTTAAGTGGGGTAGTAATTATATAACTCCGCAGCATTGGGTTGGAATTATAAGTACACCTAATATCACAATTGAAATACTTCCTAAAATAGCTGATAGTGATAATAAAGCTATTGTTAAAGATAGCCTTATAAAAATGCTGAAAGTGGCAAATGATATTCCGTTAAGAAAAAATATTGATGCCAATGTTTCTTATGGAGGTCAAGGTTTTATTGATGTCTTGGCATCAATATTTTTGAAAGAATTGGAAAAACAAATTCAATCAGGTCTTGTTGGCTCATATAGTAAAGTAAAGAAAAACTTACCTACTGTTAAGGGTAGTATTGATTTCTCAAATCATATTAAAAAGAATACTGTTTTGAAAAACAAGTTTTATTGTAGATATTCGAAATTCACTAACAATAACATCATTAATCAAACAATCAAATATACATTGCATTTTTTAAAAAGGTTAGTAAGTCAACAAAAAAATATTTCGTTAATAAGTAAGCTTTACCCTCATTTTGATGGTGTTGAACTCAAAACTATTAATATATCAGATATTGATACAATAAACTGGGACAGACAATCAATTCGCTATAAAATTATTTTAGATTACTGTAAATTATTTATTTTGGGAGAATCTATTCAAATGTCGGCTGGTAAAGTTAAAGTCGATTTAATGCTATTTGATATGAATAAATTATTCGAAAGGTTTATATTTAAGATGTATAAGAGAATTTACAAAAAGGTTTCATATCAATACGGAAGTCAATATCTACTAACAAAAACTGAAACAGGTCATAAAAAAATAAATTTAAGACCTGACATAATATTAAACATCTCATCAGCTAGGTTAATTATAGACACTAAGTGGAAGCAAGTGCATAGATTTGCTGATGAGTCAGATATATACCAGATGAACTCATACTTAAATTCTTTTCCTAATATTACAAACGCAATTTTGTTATATCCGAAAACCTATAACAATGATAAAATGGTTGGGGAATATAAGTTTAATAATCAACAAAGTACTCTACGATTGAAAATAGAAACGGTTGATTTAACAGAGCTTGGAAATAGACAAGCTTTTTTAAATTCATTAAAATATATTGTTGAAAAATAATAAGCAGGTGATTTAGTGACTAGTAAAATTAAAATACAATTATACAATAATGACTGCTTATCTGTTCTTAAAGAATTGAAGGATGAGAGTATCGACCTTATTTTAACCGACCCACCCTATAATTTAGGTAAATTTATGAAAGATAGACAAACAAATTTAAAAAAAATGCGTGAAAATTTTTTTGGAGAAGCTGGGTGGGACGATTTAGAATATTTAGAATGGAAGAACCATATGGATTCTTTTTTTGAAGAAGCCAATAGGGTTTTGAAAAAAAGAGGTTCAATGATAATTTTTATGTCTCTAATGAAAATAGAAACAATAGTTGAATTGGCTTCAAAGCATAAGTTTTATTATAAAACAACTGGAGTTTGGCATAAAACAAATCCTATGCCAAGAAATATGAACTTACACTTTATTAATTCTACAGAGGGTTGGATTTACTTTGTTAATAAAGGGAAGACGGGAACTTTTAATAATAAAGGAAAAGCTATACATGATTTTATAGAAACATCTGTTATTCGTGGAAACGAAAAAAAGTATGGAATTCACCCGACTCAGAAACCCGAAGTTCTGTTTGAACATTTCGTTAATCTTCTAAGTAATGAAAATGATGTAATATTAGACCCCTTTATGGGTAGCGGTACTGCAGGAATTGTTTCGAAAAGGTTAAATAGAAATTTTGTTGGTTGTGAAATTGATAAAGAGTATTTTAAAATAGCTACAAATAGAATTGAAGAAACTTTAGAACAACAGATTGCTATTGATTTAGATTAAAAGAAGGTGTGTTGATGTTAAAGGCTGTTGATTTATTTTCTGGTGTTGGGGGATTATCATTAGGACTGCAAGAAGCAGGGATTAATGTAGTTTTATCAAATGAAATAGATAAAGATATTGCAAACTCATATATTAAGAATCACCCAAAAGTACAGATGATTAATGATGATATTACAAAGCTTGAAATAAATTCAATTTTTGGAGATTTGAAAGGGAATATAGATATAGTAGTCGGTGGACCTCCTTGCCAAGGTTTTTCTCAAAAAGGTTCTAGAAAAATCATGGATGACGAAAGAAATTATCTTTTTAAGTATTTCTTTAAGGTTGTTAAGTATTTACGACCAAAGTATTTTATTATGGAAAATGTACCAAATCTTTTAACTTCTGGAAAAGGTATTTTCAAAAAACAAATATTTGAAATGTTTGAGACCATTGGCTATAAATTGGATTCAGATATTCTGAATTCGTATGATTATGGTGTTCCTCAATTAAGAAGAAGAGCATTCATAATAGGCAAATACAACTCAAATATAGCTTTACCTCTAAACATATCTGAAAAAGTAAATGTTAAAGATGCAATATCTGATTTAAGTTTTCTGAACTCTGGCGAAGGAGTTGAAGAACAAGAATACAAATTTGAACCAAAGTCAAACTATCAGAAGTTGATGAGGAGAAACTCTAAGACACTTTATAACCATAAAGCAACTAACCATTCAACATTGGCGATAGAACGAATGAACTTGATAGCACCTGGTCAGGGACGAGAAGTACTGCCAAAGGAGCATTTAACTAAATCTATTTATAGTGGAACATGGTCAAGAATGATAGAAGACCAGCCTTCTGTAACTATTACTACTAGATTTGACACTCCATCATCGGGTAGATTTACTCACCCATATCTTAATAGGGCTATAACTGTCAGAGAAGCAGCACGAATTCAGTCTTTTCCAGATGACTTTATATTTTACGGTTCAAAGACTTCACAGATGAAACAGGTAGGAAATGCTGTACCGCCTTTACTCGCAAAGGCTATAGCTACAGAAATTCTGTTAGACTTTAAAAAAAATGAAAAAATAATTATTTAAACGAGACAATCTTGTCTCGTTTTTTTTTAGAGTTTTTAATGTGATAATTAAATTATTTATTGACAACTTATCGTGTAATATAGTATTATGTAATCAATCTAAATTTTTGGAGGTGTTTAATAGAGGAAATCCATAAGTAATATTCAGTGTTTTGTAAAATTTAACATTTGGAAAAACAAACCAGTTTTCCTAATGATAAGTATGTTTTTGAACTCGTAATAGGGGTGCATTGCGCCTTTAAACGAAGTTTAAAAAACAATTTTAAATCATAATAAAGCTATTTTTAGACGTGGTCTCACTACACGTATGCCCAAATTAGCTTATTGATTGAATTGTTAAATACTTACATTAGGAAAGCTGGTTTTTTTGTATGCAAAAAATTATTTAAGGGGGTGATTACAATGTGAATCTAAACCGCAACTCTTAGAACCTTGAAAACTAAATAGACACCTTAAGAGAATTGATAGTCGCCCTATTAAAGGGATAAATGGTTCAATTGGTTCCCGTGAGTGGTTTAAAGAAGCATAAGGCATTTAGCCGACTATCATAATACTGCTGCTACTTAATTATTTTAAAGTAATAAATTCTACATACTGTAAAGTTGGTCCTAGTAAAAAGACCAGAAACTAAATTTAACTATATTCGATAATAAAATAATTAATGAATTAATTAATGGAGGAGATAATCATGTTTAATAATTTAGAAATTATGAAGCAATTTGGTGAAGGTAGCACGTTAGAAACAATAAAAAGTGGAAACATAGCTACGACAAATTATATTTGTTTAGAAATCAGCAAATCAAAAATTACTAATAGAAATGTTAAACAGCATTTAAAAGCTTTTTCGGAAATTGAAAAACACCAAACTAAATTCAAAAATAAAGTAGTTTTAATGTTCCAAGGTTATGACTATGATTCAAGAGAAATATATGAAATTAGAGAGATAAGACGGTGGGTTAGAAAGTTAGTCGAACAGAAACCACACATATTTTATTACTTATCGGTCGAGTTCGAAACAATGGCAATTATATTACCATGTATATTTGAATACGAAGTAATGAGTAAAGGACCATTAGGCATCCTAACAAAATTAAAACCGAATGAAAAGAAGCTTAAGGAAATATGTGACGCTGTGTATGAACACGCAATACAAAATGGAGAGACACATGAAAGTGCTCAAAGAATGATACATAGAATTCAGTTTTCAGTTGGATTTGGAATTTGATTATAAATAGAAGGGGTAACTATCTCCTTCTCCCCCCCTTTTTAAATTATAAGTTAAACGTATTAAATACAAACAATGGAGTGATAGAAATGAGTAAAAAACTTAGTGAAGGTAATATATTTGAAACTGCTGGAATATCTCTTATTTATTTGGCTATTAGGAGCATGATGTTTAGAAAGATTTTTGAAACAGACATTAGTGAACATAACTTTGAGGTTCAAATTATTGCTGGGTACAGAATGTTTAATTTATTAGAGGAACAAAACCTAGTTCAGAATTTAATATGTGAATTGAAATGTGAAGGCTATCAAGATAGTACCTTATCTTTGAAATATAGTTCTTCTCTTGATAATTCAGATGTTAGCCTAGCTATGAGAATAAAGAATGATGTATTTATACCTTTTAGCCAAGAGGAAATTGATAGTTTGCTTAATGTAGAAGAGGAAACTGTCAGTGTCAATAATGAGAAAGAGAAGTGTTTTATGGAATTTCCTGAAGATGATATAGATATTGATTCTCATTTCATCAATTTAAATGAAACATTGTATCAGTTACTAATAGGTGAGGGCTATGAGTTTTTATCTTATAAAGATTTAATATGGAAGACATGTCAGTTGTAGAGGTACTAAAATTGTGCTCCCTCATTCAAGATAAAGCTTCTTACAATAGAAGAATTATAATCTGTTATATATAATTTGGAAATGGATAATGCCAAGAAAAGAAATTGTTTAGAAGAATATATTATTAATAGGAGTGATTTACAATGGGACAATATTTTATTGCAGTTAATCTCGATAGACAAGAGTTTTTATACCCAATTAGAGGAAGTGGTGCAAAGCTAATGCAACACAGTTATATAGGGAATGAGTTTGTAGAAACAATAGCAAGGCTATTTTCAAAAGGAAATCCATGGTATAAGTCTCGACTCGTCTGGGCTGGTGATTACATGGATGAAAGAATTTATCTAGATGAATTTGAGTCTGAAAGTTTTATGGATGAAAAAGGAGATTATAACCTTTATCACTATTCAACTGACCACTTTAATTGTTTAACACCTTTTTTCGAATTTAATAGTTTTAAATTTACTCAAAGTTATTCCTATATAGTTAATCATTGTAAAAAACAATATGTAGACATAAATAAAGTGCCTAATAGTGAAGATGGTTTAAAAAATCACCCACTTCCACTATTAACTTGTAGTGGCAATGGTCGTGGTATGGGTGATTATACAAATGCAGAATATGAAGAAATAAATAACAAAATTACCATTTGTGAAAATAGACTAAATGAAATGAACTCAAAAATTAAAGAAGAAGAAATTATTGCAGAGTTAAAACTATTGTATGAACAATTTAACCAAGCAACTTCATTCGTTGGAGATTGGGCTGGCAATATCATTAGTGTGGAAAGGAACATTATAGAAGGATATACAGAAATTAAACCTGATTTTAAATAGCATTCTTATAACCCATATGTGAGTTATGAAATTTTTAAATTTGAGTCTTTTTGAAGAAGCTCAAATACATATTAAAGTGAATGATTTCTGATTTCCTTAGCAAGGAGAATTACCTATTAATTAATGAAGAATAGATAGCTATAACATCGGAGGAGATATAATCTTTCTATCTTCTCCCCACTTTTAATCCACAAACACATTTCAAAATTAAATGAGGAGGAACAACAATGATTACTTGGAAAACATTAATCAGTATACATGAACATAATAGTAAGGATAAGTTTTTTTATATAGATGTTGGACATAGTTTGTCAGGAATTAATTATAACAACGGAGTAATAATTACGTTTGAAACAAATGACTATAGTTGTATCACTATGCTTTTTCAACTTATCAGATGTGACATTATATGGGAAGTGCTTATCATTGATTGGCAAAATTACAGAAGTTATGTCTATGAAAAGTTAAATACCGAAGATAGGAATATGAATTTTGTGGAAGTCAATTTTGATAAGTACGCAAGTAGGGTTCTTGAAAATTTAGGAAAAGAAAAGATATCAATCCAATTACAGATGTTACAGATAAGTGAGAGGAATATTAAAGAAATACTTCATTCATTTAGCCTATATGATTTATTAGAAAGGGTTGTACGGCTTCCTATTGAAAGTCAAATTGAATATGAAACACAATCTCCTCATGAATATGAAAATGAAATACGTGAGAATATGGAGACTAATGATAATTATCAGAAAGAAAATGAACTTGACTTATTATTTTAATAGTAATAATAAAGTTGCTTAAATAGGTAATCAAGACCATTTGAAAGGATGATAAAAAATGAAAGATATTAATGTTTTAGACACTGTGAGTATAAATGAAATAATAGCAAAAACTTTGAAAACCTTCTTTGATTATGATTGTGAAGTGGAAGTCGATTGTATGTATAATTTTATTGATAATTCTATTAAATATTATCCATATACCACTTACGAATATCATAAAGGAGATACTATTTTATATACTATCAATCCAATTTCTCTAGAAGAATCAATTGACGCTTTGGAAGGCTTATTTAATCTCGTTACACCTATTATATTTGATAGTAAATTGCTTTCGGATGAAGATGAGTGGAGAGAATATTCTCAAGAAGAAAAAATATTATTTGCAGAATACTTCAACGTCCTTAGCATTTATGAAAATAATGATAATGATATATTACGTAATTTGAAATTATGGAAATCATCATAAGAAAAACATCTACATTTGATTGTTCAAACATTAATGGTTATAGAAATGAGCAAATTTGTATTAGATGATAAATATATTAAAGTTATATTATATGCGCTTAAAGATAAAATTGAATCCTTAGCTGATATTAAAGTGCTTGATGCAGCTAGCAATGGTGAAAGTAAGTTGGAAAATATTTAATACAATACAAAGATTCATTACTAGGAATTAAAAATTTCAGAAGAAGGAGTGACTGTAAATGTCTAATAACAACCGATTAGAACAATTAGATAGTATGGAAGTAATACGAGAAACTTTGAACTTATGGATTGAGCATGATGGAAATGTCTCAATTGTATATACATATAATAATATCGATAAAAAGACCTCGGTCTATCCAAGAATATCGAATGAACATCACGAGGGAGATATAGATATATTCAAAATGGTAGAAGGAATAACTCAATTTGAATTGGAACAATTGTATGAAGATGATGAACTCGAATTAATAAGTAGGTTAGAACAATCTGAAGAAGGTTTAATTCTGGATGAAAATTATTATGCCAGTGAGAATGAACTTTTAGATTATTTTCACTCAAATTACTCACTACATAATAGAATTATAGATATATTTATATATAATGAAGTACTTGAATGTATTGATGCAAGAATTAAAAGTATTTATCAAGAAGAAAGAGACTTTAAACATTAAGAGGTTTATAAAGTTACGATAATAATTAAATTAAAAAGGGTGATACACAAGGATGTGTTAAAAAGGAGTAATAAAGATGAATAACGTAATAATTCGTTCAAAAGATGAACTACCGTTAGTTTTAGACGTCAAAGATATTAAAAATATATTAGGAATAGGCATTAATCAAACTTATGAATTGATAAATTCTAATCAATTCCATTATGTAAAGGTCGGTAAAAGAATAAAAGTATCGAAAAATGAATTTTTTAAGTGGCTTGAAAACGAAACAAAAACAACATATTAATTAGCAAGATAATACATAAAGGGGTTGCACTTTGCAACCCCTATTCATTTTCAACATATATTATTTACTTAAGTTAAAATAGATTCACTAATGGTAAGGAGTGAAATATAATGCCAGTTTATAAAGATAAGAATATAAAAAAGAAAGAAAAATGGTATTTTGAAGTAGAATTAGGCTTGGATGAAAATGGGAAAAGAAAAAGATATAGAGAAAGAGGATTTAGAACCAAAAAAGAAGCTGAAGAAGCAATGATAAAAGCAAAAAGAAATTTTATGGAAGGAACATATACTGATACAAAAAACTTAACTTATCAAGAATTGTTTAATCAATGGATAAACACAAAAAAAGATATTTCAGAAGCTACAAAAGAGTTATATTTAACCTATTTTAGGATTCATTTAAACCCAGGTATAGGCTCGTATAAATTAAATAAGTTATCCCCTTTCATTATTCAACGTTTTATTAACACACTTTATGATAAGAACCTATCCTCTTCTTCAGTAAAAAGAATATATTCAGTTGTCCGCTCTAGCTTACAATACGCTGTTAGAATGCAATTATTGAGTACTAATTTTGCAGATTCAATAGAAAAGCCAAAGGAAAACACGATGAAGGAAGTCAAAGTATGGAGTACCAGCGAAGTTAAACAATTTATATCGAGTATAGAAGGTGCTTCAAGATATGCTATTGCTTATAAATTAGCAGTATATACGGGTATGAGACAAGGAGAAATATTAGGTCTACGCTGGAAAGATATAAATTTTGAAAAAAGTTATCTAACAGTCCAACAAAAACTTACACACAAAGGAAAAATAGAAAGTGGTGCAAAGAATAAAGGAAGTATGAGAAACATTTCTTTAAATAAATACATTATTGAAGAGTTACTTAAACACAAAGAAATTATTGAATTAGAAAAAGTAGATAACCAAAATCATTATCAAGATAATAATCTTGTTGTTTGTACTGAAATTGGAACCCCATGCCACCCCAGGAACTTGTTAAGATTATTATATAGTCATATAGAACAGTCAGGTGTGTCTAGAATTAAATTTCACGATTTAAGACACACTCACGCTAGTCTCCTTCTATTAGCAGATGTAAATATAAAAATCATATCAGAGAGACTTGGGCACGCAAGTATTAGAATAACCCTCGATACGTACGCACACCTATTACCAAATATGCAAAAAGAAGCAATAAAAAAGTTAGATACTTTATTTGGTGAATAATTCTAATGCCGACAAAATGCCGACAAAAACTGTTTTTTTAAAAAACATATTGTTTTTATAACATTCTTTAATAAATATGAAAAGACCCCTCAGGCTATATAGCGAAAGGGGTCTAGTTAGGTTTGGCACCCTATGACTCCGAGTGGGCTCGAACCACCGACCTCCACCCTGTCAAGGTGGCGCTCTCCCAGCTGAGCTACGGAGTCGTATTGTTGAAAAATATTCAATTAAAATCAATCGACAAATATTAATATAATCGTTTATACTTAACTTGTCAATACTTTTTTAAGACGGAGGATTCTCAAATGATCGCAAGAATTCTAACGTATTTATTAATTGGTGGCCTGTTAATTGCAACTGTTGCCTTATCAGCACCGAAATATTTATTGCATTTATTCATTGCTTTTGGCGTGATTTTTGTCATTGGTACAGGATATTTAGCAATTGTGTACGCCAAACGAGTTTTTAGTTTATTGAAACAAATAAAAGAAGAATGACTTTTTAGAAGAGCATTAAATTATGTCTATAATTTGATGCTCTTTTTTATACCGACAAATTATCTACGTAAAATCTTCTCCATGGCTTTTCCTCTCGCTAATTCATCGATTAACTTATCCATATAACGAATTTCTTGCATAAGTGGTTCTTCAATTTCTTCCACTCGCACCCCACAAATAACACCTTTAATCATCGTGCGTGAAGGATTCATTTTAGGTGCTTCTTCAAAGAATGTTTCAAAATCTACCTGCAGATCAAGTTGTTTTTCTAATTCATCCTGACTATAACCAGTAAGCCAGTGAATGATTTCATCTACTTCTTCTTTAGTGCGTCCTTTTCTTTCAGCTTTCTTAATGTAATGGGGATAGACACTTGAGAAGCTCATCGTATATATTTTATGTTTTGCCATATCAATCACTCCTAAAGTTCTTTCTAACTATCATAACATAAGCCTATTATTGCAAAAATAATCCCACTGCGAGATTAACAAGTTATGGTAAAATGATGTTATGTTTAGAAAAATCAAACAAATTCTTCTTACAGGTGAACGATTATGAAAATTAGAAAACTAACTCAAGAAGAACCTGCACCAATGGATTTATTACTATTAGCTGATCCTTCTCCTGAATTGGTTAACGATTATCTAGTTCAAGGTGAGTGTTTTATAGCAGAAGATGAAGGTGACGTAATAGGTGTTTATGTATTAATTCCAATTGAGACTGGTACGATCGAGCTCATAAATATAGCCGTTTCAGAATCACATCAGGGGAGAGGGTTTGGTAAACGTTTGATAATGGATGCTATTGAGCAGGCCAAACGTGAGGGTTATCAAAAAATAGAAATCGGAACTGGGAACTCTAGTATTCATCAATTAGCTCTCTACCAAAAGTGCGGTTTTAGAATAACGGGCATTGATCAAGACTTTTTCATAAGAAATTATGAAGAAGAAATTTATGAGAACGGTATTCAGTGCCGAGATATGATTCGTTTAACACTATATTTATAAAGGTTAATTAGAAGGGGAATACGATGGATAAACATATTTGGACTGGTGTCAAAGTTCTAGCAACAATAATTTTTATAATTGGAGTAGTCATGGTAAGTTTTTTTGCGGGCATCTACACACTGATGACCGTCTCAACTGGTCGTAATTTGATGGCTGCGCTCATTATACTTGTCGCATTAGGGATTATCGTCTTTTGGATTTTAGGTGTGTTTAATTTAGTTAAATTGAAGAAATTAGTGATATCCATGGCGGTTTACTTCGGCATTTGTCTACTTATATTTGTCGGTCAGCTAGGGTATGCGTATTATCTAGATTCATTAGAGGTCGTAAGTACTCAAGATGTGGATTTAAGTGAGTATAAACCTTTCGCTAATGACACTAAAGCAGTTAAGCTCGATGAAAAATCAACGCTACAAATTGAAGATGATTTGCCAATTTTGGACGGGGCAACAGCGCTTTACCCGGTATATTCTAGTTTTGCTAGAATGGTTTATCCCGAAAAAGATTATGCACTACATAACAGTGAAGTCATGGCTAATCAAACGACTGGGGCCTATCAAAATCTTTTAAAAGGCGAGGCCGATCTAATTTTTGCAGCTGGACCTTCTGAGGAGCAACAAAAAATGTTTGAACGTGAGGATAAAGCGTTAAATATGACACCAATTGGCAGGGAGGCGTTTGTCTTTTTTGTACATGCGGACAATCCAGTTGATTCACTGAAGGTTGAAGAGATTCAAGGGATTTACTCAGGTAACATTACAAACTGGAAAGAAGTTGGAGGGGAGGACGTCGAAATCCGAGCTTTTCAAAGGCCAGAAGGTAGCGGGTCCCAGACAATGTTAAAAAAGGTGATGGATAGCTCCCACTTAATGGAACCTCCAACAGACGATGTGGTTTCAGGAATGGGCGGAATAGTTAAGGAGACATCGAATTATCGCAACCGTAAAAATGCAATTGGATTTTCATTTAGATTCTTCGCAAACGAAATGGTTGATAACGGAAAAATTAAGCTAATCCAAGTGAATGACGTTGAGCCGACAAAAGAATTTATTCAAGACGATTCGTATCCATTTGCTGCTGAATTTTATGCCATTACAGCTGGCACGGAAAACCCAAATGTCGATTCGTTAATTGATTGGATTCTGTCCGATCAAGGCCAGGCAATAATTGAGAAGGTCGGTTATGTTCCAGTCAATTAGGTAGGTCAATCATAACATCAACTTTTTCTGCTTTTGTTTGTCTTATAAGTGATTCTATTAATCTTATGTGATTAATGCTATCTTCAAGGTATTGACGTTCTTCACTTCCATAGTTAACGGTACCGACAAGACCTTGAAAGATCATACGAACATGTTTAACATCCGCAAATAGTTGATCATAATCAGGCTCTTGTTTTTGAACCCAATTTTCTTCAAGCTCTTGAGCAATATGTTCTATATAATAGTTTGTAAGTTCAAGAGAATGTTTACTAGCATGCCTGTTTAAAGCTCTTAAACCTTCTATGTGGTCTTGAATGGTTGGTCCATGATTGATGTATGATTCGGTGTTTAAATTAGATAATGGACTATACCAACCAATGATGAACATCAAAGTTAGCGAAATGACTATTAAAGCTATAATAGTTTTGGGCATAGAATCATCCTTACCTTAAATGTTTGCGTATTCTCTCAGGAATCATCAATACCTCTAATTTTAAGTCAATCGGCTCATATGTATCATCAATACATTCATTCCAGTATTCTAAGTGTTTAAGATCAATCCAATGTTCGGATTCTTCTACGTTTTGACCACCTTCTCCTTCAATCGAGTACCAATAAAGATATTCAGTTCTATCAGTTGTTTCACGAAAAATATTTTCTACATACATTTTTTCATCTTCTAAGGTCAGAAGCACTTCATCCATGTGCTTATTTAAAAATGCCATCCATTCGTCGACTTGTTGTGATTTACCTGATTTAACTCGAAAACGAGTCAGTTCTATATTCATGTAAATCCTCCCTTAATTGAGTTAAAAGAGTAGGTGTGCCTACTCTTTTTGTTCGGATAATAAATTGTCTTTCTTCATGTTTGGGCTTTTTATTGATATAAAAATTTAAAAGTTATTAAAGGGTATTTGATGTAATAAATATAATATATGAAATAAGAGAACTAGTTTAATAGAGATATACAACCTTAAATGTAAAGTAAAAGTTAATAATTGTAAAGTTTAGAATTTTAGTAACATTAGTATAATATGAAGTGTCAGCTTGTTTGTATAAACAAGTTGTGAAATAGTTCACAAAATCCTCAACTCTTCGTAACAAAGCGTTAACTGACTAATGAGTTGTTAAAGAACTAAATGAGGTATGATAGAGCGTGAAGGGGAGATGTACATGTATAAGAAACATGAAAAATGGTTGATCATCCTCAGTTTTGTTGTAGCAATTATTATGTTGATTTCGATTTTAGGTCGTCTTTTCTAATATAGGGGGTGCTAGTCTGATGATGGAATACGATCCGGTCTTTTTTAGCCGAACGCTAACAGGATTAACGTTAGCATTTCACATATTGTATGCGACGATTGGTGTAGGGATCCCGCTCATGATTGCGATTGCTCAGTGGATTGGCATTAAAAAGAATGATGAGCACTATATTTTATTAGCTAGAAGGTGGACAAGAGGGTTCGTGATTACTGTTGCTGTTGGTGTCGTAACGGGTACAGCTATTGGACTGCAGTTATCACTACTTTGGCCGAACTTTATGGAATTAGCAGGTCATGTGATCAGTTTACCTTTATTTTTGGAAACGTTCGCGTTCTTTTTTGAGGCGATTTTCTTAGGGATTTATTTATATACGTGGGACCGCTTTGAGAATCAGAAAAAGCATATGCTTCTTCTTATTCCAGTTGCTATTGGGGCATCATTTTCAGCGTTCTTCATTACGATGGTTAACGCATTCATGAATACACCACAAGGATTTGATTTAGTTAATGGGGCACTCGTTAATGTAGACCCGATTGCTGCGATGTTTAACCCAGCAACGCCAACAAAGGTTGCTCACGTATTAACGACTGCTTATATGACGTCTGCATTTGTATTAGCATCCATTGCGGCGTTTCATTTATTTAAAGGACGAGACCATATTTATCATAAAAAATCATTGTATCTAATGATGAAAGTGGGTTTGATCTTTTCTATTGCAACTGTCATTGTTGGTGACTTCTCCGGAAAATTTTTAGCCGAATACCAACCTGAAAAGTTAGCTGCAGCAGAGTGGCATTTTGAAACGGAAGAGGGTGCACCTCTTATGATGTTCGGTTGGCTCGATGAAAATGGCGAGGTGCAGGGAGCTATCAAGATACCATATGCGTTAAGTATTTTAGCCCATAGTGATCCATTTGCAGAAGTGAAAGGGTTAAATGAATTTCCAGAAGACGAACTCCCACCTTTAATTGTGCATTATTTCTTTGATTTAATGGTCACCATTGGAATGTGGTTAACGTTTATTTCAGCATTTTACTGGCTTGCGGTTAAACGAAAATGGAAAGTCATTAAAAATAAATTATTTAATTTCATTCTGGTGTTATCAGGGCCGCTCGCTTTCATAGCGATAGAAATGGGATGGTTCTACGCAGAGTTTGGCCGTCAGCCATGGATTCTCCGTGGGTTTATGAAGACACCAGAGGGAGCGACGTCAGCGGCATATGTTGATACGATGCTATGGTTATTTGTTGGTCTGTATATCGTGTTAGGTACTGGTAGCATTATCGTGCTCATTCGGATGTTTAAGAAAAATCCGGTTGAACGAGAACTTGAAGATCACGCAATTGAAAGGGGTGAGAGGTAATGGATTTAGCGATTATTGGAGTATCCGTCCTGTGGCTATTTCTGTTCGGCTATATCATCATTGCCTCCATCGACTTTGGAGCGGGTTTTTTCAGTGCCTATAGTGAGATTGCAAACACAAAACACGTGCTGCACCATATCATACAGCGGTATTTATCACCCGTGTGGGAAGTGACTAATGTTTTCTTAGTGTTTTTCTTTGTTGGTATGGTTGGCTTCTTCCCAAGCGCGGCATTTTATTACGGAACCGTTTTGTTAGTTCCAGTTAGTATATCGATTGTACTTCTTGCGATTCGCGGGTCTTATTACGCGTTTCAAACTTATGGAGCTAAAGATAGTAAGTTTTACGTTCTTTTATATGGTGTAGCAGGTTTGCTTATTCCGGCATCACTTTCCATTGTTTTAACCATTTCTGAAGGTGGTTTTGTAGAAATGGTAGGTGAAAATCCAGTGTTATTATATAAAGAATTATTCTTCAGTCCGCTTACCTGGAGTATCGTGATTTTAAGTGTGGTCAGTGTACTCTATATATCCGCGACCTTTCTAACGGCGTATGCCGATGTGGCTGAAGACTTTAAAGCGCGAGAGATCTTAAGAAAATACTCACTGGCATGGAGCGGACCAACGATCCTATCAGCTGGACTCATCATTTGGCAATTAAGACAACACAATGAACTACACTTTGCGAATATCATGGATATTTGGTGGGTGTTCGCTTTATCGGGAGTGTTTTTTGCGATTACCGTCTTGTTCTTGTGGAGGAGAAAATATTATAGTCTAGCGTTTTGGAGTTTAATTATTCAATTTGGATTAGCATTCTTCGGTTATGGCGTGTCGCATTATCCGTACTTGCTGTATCCGTATTTGACAATCTACGACGGCTTTACGAACGATGCCATGGCACAAGCATTAATTATCGCATTTATTGCAGGTTTTGCCTTACTCGTTCCGTCAATCTTATTACTCGCAAGATTATTTTTATTTAATAGAACTTACGTCAAAGGTGAAGAACAGAGGAGGTATTAATGATGGATCATTTCTTAATTACGTACGCACCGTTTATTGTGGTGATCATCTCAATTGTATTAGCATTTTGGTCAGGTTTAAAAGACGATGCGGTGAAATAAATAGTATATTGTAAAAGCTGAACTTTAGATTTAATCTTGAGTTCAGCTTTTTTATATGACTTCGTCAAAATACATAAAAGTTGTTTTATTTATGAGTTAGAATTAGTAGAATAGTTTTTATAAAGGGGGAGGGGTCGTTGAAGCAACGTCATATCACTCAAGTAATTGTCTTAACCATTCTTAGCTGCTTAGCGTTATTTTATGTTGAGCAAATTTTAGAATTATCATACATTATGAAGACGCTTGCTAAAATTCTTCTGTTTTTAATCGTTCCTATTGTATTTATCAAAGTAGTGCTTAAAGAACGACTTTTTGAATCATTAAGGCTTAACCAAGTAGATGTCAAAGGACTACAATATGGAGTGGGCCTTGGTTTACTTTCGGTGATTGTTATATTAGCGGCTTATGTTTTACTGCAAGATCAAATTAATGGTGAAACAATCATACTTGATTTGCAAAACAGGCTTAATATTACACTTGAAACGTACATATTCGTTGCACTCTATATTACATTTGGAAATTCACTTCTTGAGGAATTTTATTTTAGAGGTTTTATTTTTCTAAAGTTTTATCAATCCGGCTATCATGTATTGGGTTATATTTTTTCTTCAGCATTATTTGCGATTTATCATGTGGCTATTTTTGCGACATGGTTTAACTTCGAACTGATCCTATTAGCACTAGCCGGGTTATTTGTAGTTGGACTTATTTTCAACTGGTTAAATACTAAATCCAATAACTTCTTAAATTCATGGATTTTACATATTTGTGCAGATATTGCCGTTGTGTCGATCGGGTTTTATTTATTTTGGTCAATGTAAAAGGGAGGAATTAGATGGGGCAGTTAGTTTTTGTTTACGGAACGCTAAGACGATATGAACGAAATCATCATCTATTAGAAGATGCTAAATTAGTTTCACAGCAGGCATGGACGAAGGGGAGACTTATTGATACAGGATACGATTATCCAGCTATGTTATTAGACAATGATGACCATGTATATGGTGAACTATATGAAGTTGATCATGATGTGTTAAAACAAATAGATAAGCTTGAAGGGTACCAAGGTATATCTGAGACCGATCATTATCAAAGAACCGAACAGCTTGTACTAAGTGACTTAGGTGAGTTTAAAGCATTATTATATTATTATCCAAAAGAGGTTCAGAATACTGAAGAAATTCCTTTTGGAGATTGGCGTTTAAAGAAACTGCTTGATCAAGGAACGCCTCATTATTTTGCTTACGGATCTTGTATGGATCACGAGCGAATTGAAAAAGCGGGCATGTTAACGCAGTTTAAAACACTTGGACTTGGGCTACTACCTGAACATGAGTTAAGATTCACAGTGCGTGCAGATGATGGGGGAAGAGCTGATATTGTGGAGATGTCTGGCCATCAAGTTGAAGGTATTGTCTATGAAATTACTGAACAAGCTTTAAAGTATTTATATAATCGTGAAGGTGTTTATATAGGACTATACAGACCAGCTGTTGTGGATGTGACCTTCAATGGAGAAATACTAAACATGTTAACGTTTATTGTGATTGATAAACTTGAAGAAATAGCGCCGCCTGATCATTACCTAAATGAAATTGTACGTGGCGGCAAACGACATTTGTCTGAAACTTATTTAAAACAAATCAATTCACGTGTTGAACGATTAAGGGCGGGGGATTAAGTGCACTATACATACATGTTAAGATGCTGTGATCAATCTTTATATACGGGATATACAAACAATTTGGATAATAGACTCGCCAAGCATTTAGCAGGCAAGGCGTCAAAATATACACGTGCACGTCTTCCTGTCAAAATCGTTTATTATGAAGTATTTGAGACGAAATCAGAAGCCATGAGCCGCGAAGCGAATATTAAAAAATTACCGAAGAAAACCAAAGAAGAAATGATTCAATCGTTCAATTTGGACATAGTTAAATAGTCATTTTTTAATGAAATTATTTATTTTTTGTGATAGTGATTGATAAAATTTGGGTATATGATATTTGAATTGGAAGGGAGTTGTAATGATATGGATTTTTTGAGTACCGTTATTAAATACGGTAACACGTTTTTTTGGGATTATATTTTAATTTATTTATTAATTGGTGCAGGTCTTTACTTTACGTTCTTTAGTAAGTTTGCGCAGTTTCGTTTATTCCCTGAAATGTTTAAGGTCATTGGTGAAGAAGCGGTTGAACAGAGTGGTAAACGCGGGACCAATGCCTTTCAAGCATTCAGTATTAGTATTGCATCTCGAGTTGGGACTGGTAACTTAGCGGGCGTTGCGTTAGCCGTTGCAATTGGTGGGCCAGGTGCCGTGTTCTGGATGTGGATGATTGCTTTAATTGGTATGGCAACCGCATTTATTGAAAGTACACTGGCGCAAGTATATAAAGTACCTGATAAAGGTGGGTTTCGCGGAGGACCTGCTTATTATATTGAGAAGGCTCTAGGCCAACGCTGGATGGCTGTATTATTCTCGGTACTTATTACAATGACATTTGGATTGGTTTTTAATGCGGTTCAAGCTAACACAATTTCTGAAGCTGTTGAAAAGGCATTTAATATTGAACATTATGTTTCAGGAATTGTTTTAGTTATTCTTGCTGCATTAATTATTTTTGGCGGAATTAAACGTATCGCGGTCGTTTCAGGGACGATTGTCCCCATTATGGCAGTGATTTATATTGCTGTTGCACTAGTCGTCGTCATTATGAATATTACTGAAGTTCCACGTATATTTGGAATGATCTTCTCTCATGCTTTCGGACTTGAACAATTTGTTGGCGGTGGAGTTGGTGCTGCCTTAATGCAAGGGATTAAACGTGGACTCTTCTCAAACGAAGCTGGTATGGGTAGTGCACCGAACGCTGCTGCAACAGCTGGGGTTAGCCACCCTGCCAAACAAGGGTTAGTACAATCACTAGCCGTTTTCTTTGACACGATTGTTGTGTGTAGCTTTACAGCTTTCATTATCCTATTATACAGTGATTTTGCAAGCCCAACTGAAGATGGCATACAGTTAACGCAAACGGCTTTAAGTGCTCAGATTGGTGACTGGGCTACCATTTTCTTAGCTGTTACGATTTTCTTATTTGCCTTTAGCTCTGTAATTGGTAACTATTATTATGGTGAATCAAACATTGACTTCTTGAAAAATAATAAAATTTGGAGAAATGTTTACCGCTTTTTAGTATTAGGTATGGTGATGTTTGGTGCTTTAGCTAAAGTAGACATTGTATGGAGTATGGCAGATTTATTCATGGCAATGATGGCAGTGGTTAACTTAATTGCGATCCTGTTATTAAGTAAAATTGCTTTTGCGATTCTTAAGGATTATACCAAGCAGAGAAAAGAAGGAAAGGATCCATCATTCCATGTAGATAACGTCCCTGGGCTTAAAAATGTTGAATGGTGGGGCGCACAAGATAGAGATAAATAATGATTTGTTGGCCGGGCGCTATTTGCGTCCGGTTTTTTAGTGTAGCTTAAATCAATTCGGTTAAATCAAGCAAATCTGAAAGTTTTAAAAATTTATCAGATGGGAATTGAAATAAAAAAGAGCCCTTAAATAGGACTCTTAATTAACCAATTCACGATCTGATTGAACCCAGTTATCTGACCAATTTTGAATTTGACTTAAAACTGGCTCGAGTGCTAGCCCTTTATCAGTAAGAGAGTACTCAATTCTAACTGGTGTTTCATCATAAACAGTACGTTTGACTATACCTTCTTTTTCTAGATCTTTTAACCTTTCAGATAAAACGCGACCACTAATACCAATTTCAGATTCAATATTGCAAAAACGTTGTGAACCATTCAGTAGCTGAAACACGATTAAACCGGTCCACCGTTTGTTTAAGATTGATAATGCTTTTTCAAATTTTGGGCAAATATTTGTATCGGCCATATGATTCACCTCTTTCTACCTATTATAACTTAAAAAGAAACTTTTTAAAATAGTTAAATGTTACTTGACGTAATTAAATTTTAATTATATACTTACTTACATAAAGTAAGTTAATTATTTCAGAGGAGGAATTTAATAATGGCAACAGTTCAATTAGACAAAGTACACAGTGCAGTTTATTTCACTGTCAAACACATGATGGTTTCAAAGGCAAAAGGGGAATTTCAAAACGTAGACATCGAGTTCAATGGTGATGTTAATCATTTGGAGGATGCTAGTGTTAAAGCGATCGTAGATGTTTCATCAATCGAGACAAATAATGAAGATCGAAATGGTCACTTAAAATCAGCAGATTTCTTCGATGCAGAAAATCATCCTAACATTGTATTTGAAAGTAAATCAGTTAAGAAAGTAAGTGACTCTGAATACGAAGTAACAGGCGACCTTACAATTAGAGGAACGACTAATGAAGAGACTTTCAAGGTTGTTCACAATGGTATTGCAAAAGATCCAATGGGTGGTAACATGGTTGCTGGTTTTGATGTTGAAGGTAAAATCAATCGTGAAGATTACGGACTTACTTGGAATGCAGCATTAGAAACTGGCGGCGTATTAATTGGTAAAGAAGTTAATATTAATGCAGCATTCGAATTTGTGATTGAAGAATAATTAGTAAACGCCAGGCGGTGAGCCTGGCGTTTTTTTGTTTTGTTTGTATTTGATTAGAAATTGTTTATATTTCACCTGAAACTGTTCATATCTAATAAGAATTTGTTCGTATTCCAAGGATAACTGTTCGTATCTAATAAGAATTTGTCCGTATTTCAAGAATAATTGTTCGCATATAGTAATGAATTGTCCATGTACTGAGAGTAATTGTTATAAATAAATATACATAGTGTCGGAATATATAAATAAACCCCTGCTTAAATTAGAGTGACCCAATAATATGAGACAGGAAAAAACACCCCCTAAGTCGTATGTAATATTAATCGACAATTTAGGAGGTGTTTTTCTTTATGGGTAAAAATAGATT